>CAZQHD010000019.1:0-12724 GCA_964593295.1 uncultured Thermotogae bacterium
GCGACGCTGGTGCAGTTGTCACTCGTCACCGCCTCGCCGGTCCAATCGGGCACGGTGTAAACACCGGTGTTGCCTGCCGCACCGACGGTCTTGTTGGCGGGGCAGGTAATCGCCGGTGGCGACGTGTCTTCGATGGAAATGGTGACCCCGTTTGGCGCCTGGGCTTCTGGCGAACACCACGACGCTTGACATGCCGAAGACCGCTCTTGTATGCTGGCAAGACTCTCAACGACCGATCACCGTCCGGTGAACTTTTCTCACTCAGCGAGCTATCACTGCTCCATGCGTCACCCTGCCCCATTCGGTGTGCGGGGCGAACTGGCGCCGAAGGGCATCCAGTGACTCGCACCCTAGGAGGTTCACGTCACCATGCAAGACATCAGCCTGTTCATCGCCGGCGCCGCCGGCGAAGGGATACAGACCGTCGGTGATCTCGTGGCGAACGCCTTGCTCCTCGAAGGCCGAGCCGTGTTTTCGTTCCGTGAGTACGAGTCTCGAATCCGCGGCGGGCATTCCAGCGTACGGATCCGCATCAGCGATCGACCGTGCAACGCACCGCGCGACGACGCCGACGTGCTCGTTCCGATGAACCCTCGTGCCGCGCGTGCGTACCGGCCTACGTTGGCCGAGGACGGACTTCTCCTCGGCGAGGGGGTGGAAGAGGACGGGGCGGTTTCCATCTCCTTCAAGCACCTTGCTCAGGAGCATGGTGGCGCCGAGTTGTACGCCAATGCGGCCGCCGCTGGCGCCGTGTGCTCCGTTCTCGGCATGTCATTCGATATGCTGGACGGTGCGTTGCAGAGGACGTTCGCCGAACTCGACGAGGAGAAGCTCAACGGCAACCGGGCTGCCGCCCGCGCCGGATTCAACGTGTCCGTCCAGCGTGATGCGGTGCTGCCCCCAGTGGAGCTACCGTCCGACCACGTCCACCTCACCGGTCACCAGGCGGTTGCGTTGGGCGCGGCGGCGTCCGGATGTCGTTTCATGAGTGCCTACCCGATGTCGCCGTCCACCAGCATCATCACGGCGCTGGCTCGTGACCCGGAACTGCAGGTGCTCACCGAGCAAGCCGAAGATGAGATCGCAGCAATCAATATGTGTCTCGGGGCAAGTGCAGCCGGCGCCCGCGCCATGGTCGCGACCTCGGGGGGCGGGTTCGCCCTCATGGTCGAGGCGCTCAGCCTGTGTGGCATGCTCGAGTTGCCCCTGGTGATCGTTCTCGCCCAGCGGCCGGGTCCGGCCACCGGGCTTCCGACACGCACTGCACAGGAGGATCTGCTGTTCGCGCTGCACGCAGGCCACGGCGAGTTCACCCGCCTCATTCTGGCGCCCTGCGATCCTCAGGACGCAGTGGACAAGATGGTGCGGGCCTTTCGACTCTCTGAGCAGTATCAGGTGCCGGCGATCGTGCTCACCGATCAGTACCTCGATGACGCATCCTTCTCGCTTCCGCTCCTGTCCGTCCCCGAGGACGCCGCCCGCCGTTGGCTTGCCGATCCCACCGAGATAAGGGCCTACGCACGCTACGCGATCACCGACAGCGGTGTTTCGCCGCAGCTCCACATCGGACAGAGCGAGCACACTGTCTGCTTCGACAGCGACGAACATGACGAGACCGGGCACATCACCGAGGACTTGAGAGGAGTTCGCCGGCGGATGGTCGACAAGCGCCTACGGAAGGAGATCGCCCTGCGCAATGAGGTTCAGCCGCCCCGGGTCTCCGGAGCCGACAGCGCGGAGATGATGCTCGTTGGCTGGGGCTCAACCAAGGGAGCGATCGACGAAGCCGCCGAGGCGTTACGGGCACGAGGTCGGCCGGTGGGAACGGTGCACTTCACGGAGATGTGGCCGCTGCCGGAGTTCAGGTTCCCCAAAGCCGATCTCTGGGTCGTCGAAGGCAGCGCCCGCGGGGCGTTTGCCCGACTGCTGGCGGCGGAGTTCGGTGCAGTGCCCGCGGGTACGGTGCGCCGCTACGACGGCCTGCCGATCACGGCGACCCACATCCTGGAGGAGGTGGCCTGATGGAGATCGCAGATCTGAATACGTCTGCGGAGAATCAGTGGTGCCCGGGGTGTCCCAACTTCGGCATCCTAACCGCCATCAAGCGGGCAGTCATCAAGATGGAGATCGCCCCTCACCGGCTCTGCCTTGTCTCGGGGATCGGACAAGCGGCGAAGCTGCCTCACTATGTGAAGGGCAACGTGTACAACGGCCTGCACGGACGGGCGATCCCTGCCGCAATCGGCATCCAGATGGCCCAACCGGAGATGACGACGATCGTCTGCTCAGGCGATGGAGATCTCTACGGCGAGGGCGGCAATCACCTGTTGCACGCCCTCCGCCGTAACCCTGACATCACGGTCATCGTTCACAACAACCAGCTGTACGCGCTCACCAAAGGGCAAGGCTCACCGACCACGCCCCAAGGGGAGCCGACGCGACTGCAGTTCGAGGGAATGCCGTTGCGCCCGATCGACTTCGTGTCCATCGCCATCGTCCACGACTGCTCGTTTGTGGCGCGGGGCTACGCACGTCGGATCGACGCGCTGAGTGACCTCATCGTCCAAGCCGTCCGACATCGCGGGTTGTCGCTGCTCGAAGTCGTGCAGCCGTGTATCACCTGGTCTCGTCACTCGGTGGACGAGTACGACGAACGCGTGGTTGACGTGCCCGAAGACCACGATCCCAACGATCGCCAGGCCGCCCTGATGCTGGCGCAGCAGGCTCCGGACGCGTTCCCGGTCGGCGTTCTGTACCAGACGGAGGAGCGTGAGCTGTTCGGTGCGGGCTACCGAGAGCGTTTCGGTTCCCAGCCGATGGTCGAGCGGCCGCCGATCGACCGGCAGGTGATCCGCGAGCGTATCGAGCGGATGACGTTCGCCCCTCAAGGAGGCCGACATGTCGGAGACGCGTGACATCCCTGAGGTGCGGCCGCTGCCTGCTGGTTCGTCCATTCCGCGCGTGCAGCTGCCCGACGAGGGGGGGACGATGGTGGACGTGGCCAGCATCGAAGGTCCCATTCTGCTTGCCTTTCACCCGCATGCGTGGATGCCGACGTGTCGGGAGCACATCCTGGCGCTGGAGTCGCGAAGCGAGGAGTTCCGGGAGGCGGGCGTGACGGTGTTCGGCGTGAGCACCGATCCCGTTCCCACCAAGCGAGCATGGGCAGAGGCGCTGGAGCTCGAGTTCGTCCATCTGCTGTCGGACTTCTGGCCTCACGGGGAGGTGTCGCGTGACTTCGGCGTCTTCCACGAAGGCGAAGGGGTTGCCGAGAGGGCCAGCGTGCTCATCGATGCTGACGGCATGGTGCGTTTCAGCTGCGTCCATCCCACGGAGGAGTCACCCAGCCTGGATGAGATCATCGCCCAGGTGCAGGCGCTGTAACAGGCAAGGAACCCTGGATCGGCGTTCGATGCGCCGATGCGAGATCAAGGAGGATCATCATGAAGGGGAGTTTTGAAGGACGTGCCGTCATCGTCACCGGCGCGGCCGCAGGGATCGGTCGCTCGACGGCGATCGCGTTTGCGTCTCGCGGAGCGAAGGTGTTGCTCTCCGACGTCAACGAGAAGGTCGGCAACGAAGCTGCAGAGGCTGCCGCCAAGGCGGGCGGGGAGGCCCAGTTCATCCGTGCCGATGTCTCCGATGCGACCCAGGTTCAGCAAATGGTGCAGCGCTGCCTGTCTGCGTATGGAAGCCTGGATTGCGCCGTCAACAACGCCGGGATCGAGGGAGACCAGGCGTCGACCAGTGATTGCTCGCAGGAGAACTGGGAGCGGGTGTTGGCGATCAACCTCACCGGCGTGTGGTTGTGCATGAAGTACGAAATCCCACCCATGCTTGACGGCGGCGGTGGAGCGATCGTCAACATGTCCTCGGTTGCCGGACTTGTGGGCTTTCCCAACCTGCCCGCCTACGTCGCCGCAAAGCACGGGGTCGTCGGCGTCAGCCGGGCCGCAGCGTTGGAGTACGCGGAACGAGGCATCCGCGTCAACGCGATCTGTCCCGGCGTCATCCGTACCGAGATGGTGGAACGCGTCACGAAGGGAGATCCGGAGACGGAGCGAGCGTACGCCGAGATGGCGCCAGCGGCCCGGATGGGAACGCCGGAAGAGATCGCCGAAGCCATCGTTTGGCTCTGCTCGGAGGCTGCGTCCTACGTCACCGGGCATCCGCTGGTCGCCGACGGGGGATTGGTTGTCCGCTAGGGCCCCATGAGCGAGACACCGCAGGCCCCCCGTGACCATGAGACCGGTGGAATGCGCCACCATCAGGAGATGGCGCACGACTACCGTCGCCGCTTCTCTGTCTCGCTGCTGCTCACCTTCCCCATCCTCGCGCTTGCTCCTATCGTTCAGGGGCTCTTCGGCGCCTCGTGGACCTTTCCCGGCATAGCCTACGTTCGCTTCGCGCTGGGCAGCCTGATCTATGGCTACGGCGGATGGCCGTTCGTCCGTGACGCGGTCGGCGAGCTGAGGCGGCGAGAACCCGGCATGATGACGCTCATCGGGCTGGCGATTACGGTGGCCTACGTGTACTCGGGCGCGGTCAGCTTCGGTGTGCCCGGTTCGGTGTTCTTCTGGGAGCTCGCCACGCTGATCGATGTGATGTTGCTTGGTCACTGGATCGAAATGCGATCGGTGATCGGTGCCTCCGGAGCCTTGGAGGAGCTCGTTGAGCTCCTGCCTGCTCAGGCCCACCGCAGAGTTGGGGACGACATCGAGGACGTACCCGTCGAACAGCTCCAGCCATCGGACCGAGTGCTCGTACGTCCCGGGGAGCGTATCCCGGTGGACGGCGTGATCGTGGACGGACGAAGCTCCATCGATGAGTCCATGGTCACCGGGGAGAGCGTTCCGGTGGAGCATGGTCCCGAGGACGAGGTGGTGGGGGGCACAGTCAACGGGGACGGAGCGATCACCGTCGAGGTACGGATGGTCGGTGAGGAGACCTACATCTCCCAGGTGGTCGACATGGTGCGTCGAGCCCAGGCTGCCCGATCGCGGACGCAGGAGTTCGCCGACCGGGCCGCCCTGTGGTTGACCGTCATCGCGCTCTCCGCCGGTGCAGCGACGTTGATCTCCTGGTGGGCGGTGGGCCGCCCCTGGGCATTCACCATCGAGCGGATGGTCACCGTGATGGTGATCACATGCCCCCATGCGTTGGGGTTGGCCATTCCACTGGTGGTCGCAGTCTCGACGTCATTGGGCGCCAACCGGGGGCTGTTGATCCGCGATCGCTCCGCGTTTGAGCGTGCGCGATCCCTCGACACCATCGTATTCGACAAGACGGGAACGCTTACCGAAGGTAGGTTTGCTGTACGCGAGATCGTCTCGTTCGGAGGAACCTCGGACGACGAGATCGTGACGTTGGCTGCGGCCGTGGAGCGCGGATCAGAACACCCGATCGCACGCGGGATCGTGGAAGAAGCGGAGCGACGAGACCTCAGTCTACCGGAGGCGTCCGATGTGGAGGCGATTCCCGGCCGCGGGGTTCGCGGCAGAATCGATGGTCGCCGCGTGGAGGTGGCCTCAGCCAGCCACCTGCACGAGCGAGAGATCTCCTTCGACGAGGGCGCCTTGCAGTCGTTGGATGAATCGGCGGGGACCGCGGTCTTCGCCGTCGACGAGGGCGCGGCGGTGGGAGCGATCCTTCTCTCTGATCGGATCCGTCCCGAGTCCGCGGAAGCCGTTCAAGAGCTACAGAGAGCGGGGCTGGACGTTCATATGCTCACCGGCGACAGTCGTGCGGTAGCTGAGGCGGTGGCTCAGGAGCTTCAGCTCGACCAGGTTCACGCCGAGGTCCGCCCGGATCGGAAGTCCGAGATCATCCAGCAGCTCCAGCAAGAAGGGAAGAAGGTCGCGATGGTCGGCGACGGGGTGAACGATGCGCCGGCGCTGGCGCAGGCTGATGTGGGCATGGCCATTGGCGCAGGCACCGACGTCGCCGTCGAGTCGGCCCACATCGTCCTGGTACGCTCGGATCCTCGCGACGTCAGCGCGGTCCTCGACCTTGCACGACAGACCTGGCGCAAGATGGTCCAGAATCTGTGGTGGGCTGCGGGCTACAACATTATCGCCATTCCGCTCGCGGCGGGCGCACTGGCCACGTGGGGCATTCTCCTCTCCCCGGCGGTGGGGGCGGCGTTGATGTCATTGTCCACGGTGATCGTGGCGGTGAACGCACGTCTCCTGCGCCGCCTTCCGCTGGCGGGCTCGGTCGATGAGGACGGAGGAGCGGCTCGGTGACGACCGCATCGTCGCTTGCACGGACACTGGATCATCCCGTAGGATGAAGGGCGGTCGGTCTCCATCCTGCCTCGACGGACCTCTTCTCAAGCCCCGGTGTCACACGACGGGGCGACGACACGGTCACAAAGAACACGCTTGGGAGGTGCTTGATGATCGAATCACCATCCTCGGAACAGCTGGCAGAGCTGCTGGAGACAACGGCGCAACCGTGCATCTCCATCTATCTACCGATGGAGGCCCACGGGGCGGACGTCCGGAAGAACCCGATCCGTTTCAAGAATGCGATCTCGGACGCCGAGGCGCAACTGGAGGGCCTGGGCTTCCGAGCGCAGGAGCGCGAGGCGGTGTTGGAGCCGCTGCGGGAGCTTCATGACGTACGCCCCTTCTGGCAGCACCAGGAACGGGGACTGGCGGTGTTCCGTACCCCCGAACGCCTCCAGACCTATCGCACGGCCAGTGCGCTGCCAGAGCTTGTCCTTGTCGCGGAACGCTTTCACCTCAAGCCGTTGCTGGGACTGGCGCACGCCGATGGGCGCTTTCACCTTCTCTGTCTCAGCATGAATGACGTGCAGTTCTACGAGGGATCGCGCGCTGAGCTGCACCGCATCGAGCTTGAGGACACCCCCACGTCGATGGCGGAAGCGCTACGCTACGACGTACCCGAGAAGAGCCTCCAGTTCCACTCAAAGACCCCGCCGGCGGAGAAGCAGCCTCCCCAGAGCGGACAACGGCCTGCCGTGTTCCACGGGCATGGCGCGGCCGCCGACGATCTCGAGCAGAAGAAGGACATGATCCGCTTCCTCCGCAAGGTCGACGACGGTGTCGCACAGGCTTTGGCCGGACAGGAGATCCCGCTGATCATTGCCGGTGTGGAGTATGAGCTGGCGCTGTATCGTGAGGTGAACAGCTATCCTCACCTGATGCAGGAAGGCCTGATCGGGAACATGGAGAACGTGCCGCAGGACGAGCTGCACGAGCGTGCCTGGGAACTGATCCGACCGCACTTCGACCAGGCTCGTCGGGATCGGATGGAGCGGTACCATGATCTCTCTGAGACCGATCGTGTGCTTACGGATCTACGAGCGATCGTTCCAGCCGCCAAGGACGGGCGAATCGATACGCTGTTCGTGTTGCACGAGGAGCGTTGGGGCAGGTTCGACGAGGACGCGTCCGTCGTCGATCTCCATGACCGCCGCCATCCGGGAGACGTTGATCTTCACGATACCGCAGCCGTGTGGACGGCGCGCAATGGCGGCGTCGTCCACGTTGAGCACCGTGAGGCGCCGGGCTGGGAGACCCTCCCCGCCGCGATCCTCCGCTACTGAGGGGGCAAGGCTGCCGTGGCGTGCAGGATGGGTTCAGGCGCCCTGTGGGCACGTGGTGGACAGCGTGGCGTCTTGTAGCAGGTCCAAAGGGATGCGCAACGGTGAGAGGCCGATCAAGGATGAAGCGCAGCCTTGGCTACGCTCCATCATCCCTTCGAAGAGACGACCGGAGATACCCATGCTTGAGAAGGGTGCACCGATTGAGAATGCACTTCGATCGGCCGCGTCAGGATGATGGGCAGTGTAGAGCGAGAGTCCCCAGATGTCAAGCGCAGACGCTGTTCAGATCAGGGCCATCCTGGGCTCTGAGACGGCGATCGGTCGTGTAATCGCGGTCCCACGGGCGCTTTCTCGATGCGATGCTTGTGTCGAGGATCGCCAACGACTGATCGCACCACAGCTCGCCTGACCGACGACAGGTTATCTCCATGTCTCGCGATGCACGTGGGCGAGCTCGGAGACAACGTCCGGCGGGCAGCGCATCGGTCGCGAAATGAGGGCGACGGAGAACGGGATCACCGTCTCCGGGATCCCCAACAGCCGACGCGCCTCATCCATACGATCCGTGTCAGGGAAGAGATTGTGGCATCGGGGAGAGCATCCGTTCAACCTCGCTGTGAGCAGCAATCCGGTCGTCGCATCGTAGCCGTCAGCCACAAGCTCACCGAGCGGCGCTTCTGGTTCCGATGGGCCGCACACCAGCAGCGCATACGAGATGGCTCCAGGGTTTTCCATCCCCGTTGGAATCCAACGGGCGACTCGGGACAGGGTTAGGGGCTGTTCGATCAGTATCACGTGGCACGGCCTGTGGCTCGACCCGCACGGTGCGTCAAGAACTGCTCGTAGCAGCGCCACCAGTTCACCCTCGGCGGGCCGGCGCGATCTGGAAGGCGTGCGTTGCCGCCGACCTGGCACAGGGACACGTGCCGGGTCGGCGATCCGTGGCGGCCGAGGCACTACAGCTCGCGATGCATCTCACTGAGATCGTCGAGGATGGACTGGAACTCCTCTTCGTGTTCCGCTTCGTCTTTCAGAATCGACAACACCAGGTCATAGGTCAGCGCATCCTTGTGATGCGTCATCTGCAGCAGCTCATTGTAGTGATCCATCGCGCACTGCTCGCCCTCGACCGCCTGTTGGATGATGGCGGGGACGGAGACGTCGTCCGGTCGCTTGTATCCACATCTCCCTCGACTCTTCCAGTCGGATGGGTCGGCAACCGGTTGCCCCCCCAGCTGGATGATCCGGTCGGCGAGCTTGCGCGCGTGATCGAGTTCGTCGCTGGCATGCTCCGCCAGCTCCGCTGCTGCCAGGCCACGTAGGGGCCCCTTGACCAGTAGCGAGCCGATCCAGTACTGGTAGTAGGCGTACCACTCATCGGCGAACGCTTTGTTCAGCTCCTCGATCAGCTTGTCTACCTCGAGTTCCGCGAACTCACGTGCTTTCGTCGCCATGTTCCCTCCTTCGGGTTACTTCTTCGTATCTCATCGCGACAGAGGCTCCTTCGCGATGCCAAATCCAATGCTTACGGGACCAACCGACGAACTGGATGAAGGTAGAGAAAGGAGAAAGGCACAGCTCCGACGTTGAGAATGCCGTCGATCGCCTTCTAGCGTAGGCGACATTGAGCCGCCTGTCAAGTCAGCGTAGCGCGTCAGCCGCCAGGCGGAGCCCGCCTTGACAGGGATCTCGGTCAGTATGCGGCAGAACCGATGATCGTCGTCGGCGTTGCGTGCAGGACACGACCCGATGGAAGCGATGTCCGTCGCGCCTCCACGTTGGATCGTCAGCGCCCGATCCCTATACTGGAGAGGCGATATCCCGATGATTCTCGCGATTCCGCATCCTCTACTTGTTCGCGGTATGGCGGCTGTGCGTGCGACAGGGAACTTGGATGTCCGAGGGCCGTCGCAGGACGGCCGGAGAACGGCGATCACCGAGAATGGAGGAGCTCCATGGTGAAGCAGCAGACGATCGACCGTAGGCTGATCTCCGCACAACGCAACGAGATCACCAAACATCGAACCTACCGTTGGCTCGCCGAGAGGTCCACCGAGGAACGGAACCGCGACCTGTTGGAGCGAGCCGCTGAGCAGGAGCTTGAGCATTACCGGGCTTTGCGTGGACGGACAGGCATCGACGTGCAGCCTCGACGGCTGCGGCTGATGCTGTGGAGACTGCTCTCGAGGACGTTGGGCTTGACGTTCACCCTGCGGCTGATGGAGCGGGGCAGCGAGCTTGCGACAGCCGTCGACGGCACCTTCGACGACGATGCCCACCTGTCACAAGCCGTGGCGGAGGAGGAGCGACGCGCCGATACCGTCCTTGCCGGCCTGGAGGAGGAGCGGCTCGATTACGCGGGCTCCATCGTGCTCGGACTCAATGATGCGTTGGTGGAGCTCACCGGCGCCCTCGCCGGCCTCACCCTGGCACTGCGTGACAGCCGTTCCATCGCCATGGCCGGCTTCGTCACCGGGATGGCGGCGTCGATGTCGATGGCCGCCTCCGAGTTTCTCTCGTCGCGCGAGGAGCTGAAGGGGCACGAGTCGCGAAACCCGCTCAAGGCGGCCGTCTACACTGGTGTGTCGTATTTCGTCACTGTCGTCCTCCTCATCCTCCCGTACCTGCTGTTCGACGGCGTGTACGTGTCGTTGGGGGTGATGCTGGGAGTGAGCCTGGCGATCATCCTCGCCTACAACCTGTACATCTCGATCGCCAAGGGAGTGGGCTGTTGCGGCGATTCGCTGTCATGGCGGGGATCTCGCTGGGCGTGGCCGGCATTAGTTTCCTCGTCGGCATGGCGGCACGCTGGCTGTTCGGGGTGAGGATGTAGGGTCAATCGCCGGCGTAATGACGTCGGCATGCCTCTTCCCGGCCGCGCACCATCCGCTTCCCGGTGAGGTCGCCTTGGGACTCTGTGACCACCGTTGCCTGACGTTCCCGTCCGTCCCGCCGGTAGTACAACACCACCCAATCGTCGGTCTTGCCCAGCTCGTGTGCGCGGGCGGTGTTGGAGAACAGCGCAGTGAACGACCATCCGTTGCGGTCGGTGTTGAGGATGGGCAACCAAGCTGCTCTCTGGGGATTGAACCGCTTGGGCGCGATCGTTCGGAGCTCGCCGCGCGCTGCCTTGCGACGGTACTCCTGATCGACGTCGAGCAGGGTGCCGACGTCCGGTTCATCGCCTCGCTCCTCTTCTGTCCTTGTGCGTCGCCCGGATCGGCCCAGCATTTCCTCCAATCCGTAGCTTACGCTGCGAACCCGATCCGGGCCGAAGCCCGCGAGGGTCTCCAGTCGGCCGTCATACGCCGCCTCCTCAAGCGCTTCCAGGGTGGAGAGGCCAAGCTCGTCGACGAGACGATCGGCCAGTGTCTGCCCGATGCCGGGTACCCTAACGAACAACTCCCTTGGGAAGACCTCCCCCAACAGCTCATCAAGGAGCGACGACCGGCCCGTTCGCACGTGCGCGGCGATCACGCCGACGATGCCCTGGCCCACGCCCGGCAATGATTGCAGTGCCTCCCGGCCGCCTTCGTCGACCAGATCAGCCACCGACCGGTCGTGATCCTCCACCGTGGCCGCGGCGTTGCGGTAGGCGCGTACCCGAAAGTCGTTCGAGTCCCTCGCATCGAGTAGGTCCGCGATCTGCTTCAACAGGGCAGCGATCGCGTGGTTTGTCGGTCGATCATCGGCCATTCTGCCTGTCCCTCCCGATGCCCACGTGGCACGCGAGCTGATCCCGGGCATCCCGTTCACATGCTTACGCCCTGTGCGATGCATGACCGAGGGCATAGCCACACGGACTCATCGCGGCGGATGGCTGGGAAGGTCCGATCTGTACAGAGCGCACATCGATCGTAATACCTGCCGCCACCGACCGACGGCGTCCCGCTAGTTGATCTCCAGTTCGACCGGCTTCTTAGACTCGATGACCCATTCTTTGAGGGGGATCGATACGCGCAGCACGCCATCCTCAAACTGGGCATTCGCTTCACTCGGTTCGACCCGATCCGCCGGGAGGGCGAAGGAGCGCTCAAGCCGTCCGTAGCTGCGTTCCATGCGGTAGTAGTCGTCCCGCTCCACCGTCTCGCTCCGCTTGGACTCACCGACCACGGTCAACCGGCCATCTTCAATCCTCACCGCGACATCGTCCTTGGCGATGCCGGGAAGCTCCGCCTCGTACACCAGCTCCCCGTCCTTCTCGTACACGTCCGCTCGCGGACGTGTCATGACGAGTCTTGCCGCATCGCTCGGGTGTACGCTGCGGGTGAGTCGGCGCACCGGGCGCCGGACCCGATCCCACAAGCTCATCTCACGGCTTGTCTCTCTTGCCTTCTCGTCCATCTTGACATCCTCCTCTGCTCTGGTCTCTCGGCGCTAGCTCATGAGCGCCTCGACCCGCCGACGCACTCGGCGGACTCCGGCTCGGCCTCGCCCCGCAATGTGCATGGAAAGAAGCGCAGTCGGGCAATGGGGATGACAGCCTGCGGCACACGTCCAAGCGGATGCGGAACCGAGAACCAGGCGATAAGACGACCGATGTTGATTGAGAACGTGCGTACAAACTAGCCTACACCAACGGCGTCCGTCGATGCAAACGGGCGACGGCTGCGGTGTGACCGCGGAACGCCTGACGGGCGGTGCTGCGAACCTCAATGCCGGTTACCCGCATCGTATGGAAACAGATCCTGCAGTATGGGTTGCGGCCGAAGCGACAGCTTAGCATCAGTGATTCTATCCGCGGAACGCGGTGGAGCTTCTCGCGGCCGGCAGAATGCGCTATGCTGCTGTATGGGGCGAGGCGGTTCACCCGGCGGGCGTTTCCATGCCAGCATCAGCATCTACCTGATCCTGATGGTGTTTTCCGTCTTCTGGGTGGGGCAAGCGCAACCGATCGAGTCTTCTCCCCTGCGATCCGGCTGTGAGATCGACTATCCCCCGTTCTGCATGGTCCGCGACGACGGACGAGCGGATGGCTTCTCGGTCGAACTGCTCGTCGCCGCCCTCCAGCGGATGGGGCAAGAGGTGACGTTCCGCACCGGACCATGGTCAGAGGTCAGAGGATGGCTGGAGCGAGGCGAGGTCGATGTACTGCCCCTCGTCGGGCGGACGCCGGAGGCGCTTTCGCTCCGCGCGGCGTCGCTTGGCTTC
>CAZQHD010000019.1:12734-24847 GCA_964593295.1 uncultured Thermotogae bacterium
CTTGTCGTGCGTACAGACACGGCCGATGTGCGTACGCTGAACGATCTGACCGGACGGCGCGTGGCGGTGATGGAAGCGGACAACGCTGAGGAGTTCCTCCGCCGCGAGGCAGGTGAGTTCCTGATCGTGACCACGCGCACGTTCACGGACGCGCTTCACCTTCTGGCAGACGGTGGCTGCGACGCGGTCGTCATCCAGCGGCTGGTGGCCATTCGGCTTCTCCAGGTGACGGAACTGGCCGATCTGAAGATCGTCAGCCAGCCGGTGGCCGGATTCTCACAGGACTTCTGCTTCGCTGTTCACAAGGGAAACCACGCGTTGCTGTCGCTTCTCAACGAGGGACTCTCGCTGGTGGTGGCCGACGGCACCCATCGAAGGCTGTACGCCGAGTGGTTCGCGAGTCTAGAACTGCCGACGGATCGAACGATCGTGATCGGGGGGGACCATAACTACCCTCCATTCGAGTTCCTCGACGAGCATGGGCGTCCCGTGGGATACAACGTCGACCTCATCTGGGCGGTGGCCCAAGCGGCTGGGCTCAGCATCGAGGTCCGACTGGGGCCGTGGGCGGAGATGATGCGTGCACTGGGCGATGGCAAGGTCGATGCGATGCAGGGCATGTTCTACTCGCCGGCGCGCGATCAGCGATTCGACTTCAGCCAGGCGCACATCGTCAACCACTCCGTCGCCGTCGTCCGCACGGGCGAGGGAAGCCCGCCGGCCTCGCTCCAGGAGCTGGAGGGGAAGCAGATCATCGTTCAGGATGGCGACATTATGCACGACCTCGTGGTCCAGCACGGCGTGGATGGGTGCCTCACGACGGTCGATTCTCAGGAGGACGCGCTGCGTGCCCTCCTGGCGGGAGAGTGCGACGTCGCGTTGGTCTCTCGTGTCACCGCGCTGTATCTGATCGATCAGCATGGATGGAAGACGCTGAGTGTGGGGAAGACGCCGCTGCTTTCCCCTGAATACTGCTTCGCGGTCCCTCACGGAAGCCTCGCTCTGCTCGCCGAGCTCAGCGAGGGGCTAAGAACCGTACAGCTCTCAGGTGAGTACCGGCGGATTCAGGAGAAATGGTTCGGCGTGTACGAACCCGCTGTGGGGACACTCGAGGCGATCCGCGTGATCGCGATCGTCGTTGGTCCGTTGGTGGCGATTGCCCTGTTGGCGCTTCTCTGGGTGCGAACGCTTCGCAGACGAGTCGCTGCGCGCACCGCACAGCTCAGGCGAAGCGTGGAGTTTCAGCGCGCCATGGTGAGTTGCGCCCCGGTGGCGTTGTACAGCGTCGATGCTCAAGGGATTGTGGTGAGCTGGAACGACTCCGCTGAACGAATCTTTGGATGGACGTCGGAGGAGATCATCGGACAGCCGCTGCCAATCGTGCCTACCGAGCACGCCGGCGTGTTCGATGCGCTGATGCGTCGCGCGTTGGATGGCGACGAGGTGGTGGGGGAAGAGCTGCTCCATCGGTGCCGGGACGGCACCCCGATCACGGTCAGCCTGTCGATGGCGCCGGTGCTCGATGAACACGGAAAGGGCATCGGTCTGATGGGGGCGGCGTATGACATCACCGAACGGACGCAGGCGGAGCGCGCGGTCCGTGAAAGCCAAGCGCACCTGGCGTCGATGCTGAACGCGATCACCGAATCCGCGTTTCTGATGCTGCCGGATGGGGTCATCATCGCCGCCAACGATGAACTGACGCATCGTCTGCATCCGCCCGAAGGGACACTGGTTGGCAAGAATGTCTACGACTACGTGTCTCCAGAGGTGGCGGAGAACCGCCGACGCTACGCCGACCGTGTGGTGGCGTCGGGACGGGCGGTTCAGTTCGAGGATCAACGGGATGGACGGTCCATCCACAACTCCGTCTACCCGGTGTTTGACGACCGCGGGCAGGTCGTACAACTGGCGGTCTTCGGAGAGGACATCACCGAACGCAGGCAGAGCGAAGAGCGGGTCACCCTTCTCGGACACATGCTCGACACGGCACCCGCTGCGATCACTGTGCACGATGCGGAAGGACACTTCCTCTATGCCAACCAACAGGCGTGCTCGCTTCACGGCTATGCCGATGAGGCAGAGTACTTGGCTGTCAATCTCCAGGAGCTGGATGTACCGGAGAGTGCGGTTCGGATAGACAAACGCATGCAACAGATCTCCGAGACGGGCGAGGCACGCTTCGAGGTCACCCATTACCGCAAGGACGGATCCAGGATCCCATTACGCGTCCATGCCAAGGCGATCGAGTGGGACGGTCGTTCAGCGATCCTCAGCATCGCGGTGGACATCACCGAGCGTAGGCAAACGCAGGAGAAGCTGCAGGCAGAGAAGGACTGGTCCGAGGCGATCATCGCGTCGGCGCCCAACCTTGTGATCGGCCTGGGCGAGGGCGCGAAGATCCAGATCTTCAACGCCCACGCCGAACGGGTGACTGGATATCGCGCAGAAGATGTGATGGGGACATCCTGGATCGATAGCTTCATCCCAGGATCTCTCCGCAAGGAGATCCTCGGCGTATGGGACGAGATCGTGCGAGATCGCCTGATCGAGCATCACCACGAGAACGAGATCCTAACGCGGCATGGCGGTGTACGCAGGATCTCCTGGAGCAACACGATCCTTACGTCGCCCGACGGCGAGTTCCGGATGATCCTCTCGATCGGAGAAGACGTCACATACCGGCGACAGGTTGAGCAGAGTCTGCGCGAGAGCGAAGCCCGTTTCCGTAGCTACGTCGAGAACGCCCCCTACGGGGTGTTCCTCGTGGACTCCGAGGGGCAGTATCTCGAGGCCAACGAAGCCGCCGTCCACATCTGCGGGTACACGCTGGATCAGCTGAGGACGATGCGCATTCACGACCTGCTCGCGCCCGAGAGCAGGTCGCAGGGCGCGGAGCACTTCCGGAGGCTGCGTGAGACGGGGTCCGCGTTCGAGGAGTTTGCGTTTCTGCGAGCGGATGGCGAGATTCGATACTGCAGTCTGTCGGCAGTGCGACTGAGCGGGGATCGCTATCTGGGATTCGCTCAGGATGTCCACGATCGCAAGCAGGCACAGCTTCGAGTGGAGCGCATGCATCGGCATCAGGAGCGAATCAACAGCCTGGCGTTCGAGATCGGATCCAGCACGGATACCGATCGGATCCATCGGCTGGTGGATCATGCTGTGCATGAGCTGATGGACGTCAGTGCGTTCATTGTCTCGTCGTATGACCCGAGCACCTCGTTGATCCGCGCAGAGTACATCACCAAGGCCGATGGGACAGTCGTTGATGTGGCCGCACTTCCGCCTCTTCCGCTGGCATCCAGCGGAGGGAATCAAAGTACCGTTCTTCGAGAGGGTGTCCCGGTCAACGTTCCCGACTACCGAGCGTCGAGAGCGGGTGGGAAGACCGAGTACACGGTGAACGATCGAGGTGATGTCAATCCGGGTCCACCCCCGGCCGAGGCGGCAGAGATCACCCGGTCAGCACTCCTCGTTCCGATGCGTGTATCCGGCAAGATCATCGGCGTGATCCAGGTTCAGAGCACAAGATTGCGCGCGTTCGATGAAGAGGACGAGCAGGTCCTCAGCGGACTCGCCAACGTCGCGGCCATCGCCCTATCCAACGCCCAGCTGTTGACCGAAGTCCACGATGCGCTCGAAGGGACGATCCTTGCGACCGGCCGAACGATGGCCTACCGGGATCCGTACACGGCCGGCCATCAACAGCGGGTCTCTCAGCTGGCCAGCGCGATCGGTCGGGCGTGCGGTTTGGAGGACGAACGACTGGAGGGGCTTCGCGTCGCCGCACTGCTTCACGATCTTGGGAAGATTGCCATCCCGGCGGAGATCCTCAGCAAGCCCACCGCCCTCTCTACGATCGAGATGGACATCATCCGCACGCACCCCCGCGTCGGCCATGAGCTGTTGGCCGGCGTGAGCTTCCCCTGGCCGGTGGCCGAGATCATCCTGCAGCATCACGAACGATTGGATGGATCGGGCTATCCTGGCGGGATCCCCGGCGAGGCCATGCTTCGGGAGGCGCGCATTCTTGCCGTCGCCGACGTCGTCGAGGCGATGGCATCGTATCGCCCGTACCGGCCCTCGTTGGGCATCGAGGCGGCCCTTCAAGAGCTGGAGGAGGGCCGGGGCGTCCGCTATGACGCAGACGTCGTCGATGTGTGTCTCCGGCTGTTCCGCGAGGACGGGTTTACGTTCGATGACCCTCCAGCTTGACGAAAGATCTTTCTAAGGTTCGTTCCTGGATGATCGCCAACAATACCAACCGGATGCCGACTGAGAGTGCACGGCCCATCCCTGCAGACTGCAGATAGAGTCAGGCCCGTGCCACGGCCGCAGGACCATGGCACGGACCCCTGACAACTCCTCGAAGCACTGAAGGAGCCTCTTACGGGACGCGGGTTACTCCACGGGAATCTCAAGCGGCTTGCGCTTCTCGACGATGGACTCCTTGAGCGGGATGGAGACACGGAGAATCCCATCCTCAAACTGGGCCTTGACCTTGCCGGTCTCCAGGTTGTCGGTTGGAATGGGGTACGCTCTCTGGAAGCGTCCGTATCGGCGACCCATGCGGAAGTAGCTCTCCCGGCTGATCGACTCGTCTCGCTTGATCTCACCACTGATGACCAGTCGATCGTCCTGAATCTTCACTTCCAGACCGCTCTTCTTCATCCCGGGAAGTTCGGTCTCGTACACGAGCTTACCTTCTCGCTCATAAACATCGGCACGTCCAAAGCCGGAGAAGCTCTCCAGGCCGATCCGATCGAAGTCACGGAAGAAGTGATCGATCAGATTGGAGATCCCGAGGTTCGAAAACCCTGTGTCTTCCAGCAATCGTGGCAGTCTGTTCATCATCAACTCCTCCTTCCCTTGCGTTAGATTAGCAGTCGTACCGATCGACTGCTAATCTCAGTATAGTGACGAGGTGTGTGCCTGTCAAGTCTGATACCGACCGCGGGCAGGGAAGATGAGCTCCGTGTGAACGTTGGTGGCGACGCTGTCGGAAGAGGCTTGGGTGACGTGGATCAGATCGTGTTGTAGGCTGCTGGGCGGATCGACGCGAACCGTGATGCTGAGCGGGCGGCTGTGCCGTAATGCCGGGGAGACTACATGGCGGTGGGTACCACAGCATCTCTGCGCGATCCGTTTGAGCCGAATTGCCTGGCCTTGGGCTCAGCCACGGGCGGGCGCAGTGCGCCCCCCCCCCCGATGGCGTCGGCCCGGTGAGTCGGGGCGGCTGCTTCACGCGGCTACCACACCATCGGGGCGTAGCCCTCACGGATGGCCTCGGACAGGGGCTGCCCAACGTACTCCACCAAGCAGCCCAGCGCTTCGAGGGCCTCGCTGACTGCATGCTTGTCGGCACAGTACTTGCAGGCGATCGGAACGATCCCCTCGGCGAGGGTTGCCTGCAGCAGCTCACGCAACCGCGGATCGGTGACCACGGACACTTCGGATGGACCAAACAAGAACAGCTTTGTGTCGGCCATCCATCCTTGCTTGACCGTGTTCTGCGCGTACATCAGTCCCATCTCCAACACCTTCGGGTCTCCACTCGATAGTACGATGGCCAACCGATCGCTCATGGTCTCCTCCAACTTTGAACGGTTTGAACTCTACGGGCCCCCGCGCGCTAGGAATCCAAGGATGTGAACAACGTGTTGAAGGACTCCGCGAGCGTCGGATGGGCGAACACACCGTCGCGCAGGGCGGTGTACGGTAGGCTGCCCATCATCGCCATCTGGAGCACCGTCATCACCTCACCCCCTTCGATGCCGAGGATGGCGGCGCCGAGGATCTGATCCGAATCGGCCGCGACGAGGGCCTTCATCAGTCCGCGGGTCTCGTCGGTCTCCAGCGCTCGGGCGACCCAGCGCATCGGGATCTTGGCGACCCGGAACGCGATGCCCTGTGCGCGAGCCTGCTTCTCGGTCAGGCCGACGCGTCCGAGCTGGGGATCCATGAACACGGTGTACGGAACGAGGCGACCGGATGTCGTGGCCTTTCCCCCGTCCAGCAGGCAGGATCGAAGAATGCGGTAGTCGTCGTAGGCGATGTGGGTAAACGCCGGTCCGCCGTTGACGTCTCCCACGGCGTAGATCCCCTCAACCGTTGTCTCCAGGCGCTCGTTCACCGGGATGAAGCCGCGGCCGTTGACGGCGATCCCCGCCGCGTCGAGCCCCAACCGATCCGTGTTGGGGCTGCGTCCGACGGCCACGAGCAGATGGCTGCCGTGCAGCGTCCGCTCTTCGTCCCCGACCCGGACCGTGAGCGCGACGCCTTGCTCGCCCGGTGACACCCGCAGGGCGTGAGACTCCACCAGCACGTCAATCCCGTCCTCGCGCAGGATCTTGGCGACCTCTTGGGCCACATCGTCATCTTCGCGTGAGAGAAGCTGAGTGCCCCGTTGCAGGATTGTCACCCGGCTGCCGAACCGACGGAACATCTGAGCGAACTCCACGCCGATGTAGCCTCCGCCGAGAATCAGGAGATGCTCGGGAACCTCGGCCAGCTCCATGATCGATGTCGAATCGAGTGCCGTGATACTCTCCAGCCCCGGTAACGACGGCGAGGAGGGACGGGTCCCGGTATCGATGACGATCCGTGCCGCCGACAGCTGACGCACGGGTCCCTGCGAGGGCGTCACCTGCACCGTCTTGGGCGCCACGAAGCGCCCATCGCCCAGGATCAACTCAACCCCTGAGGTGTCCTCGATGCGACGACGGCTTCCGTCACGAAACGATTTCACAATCTCGCGCTTCCGCGCACGCACCGCAGGCAGATCGACGGTCACCGATCCCGTGGTCACACCATATTCGGCGGCACCTCGTACGAGGTGGGCGACGCGGGCGGAGGCGACCATCGTCTTGGTGGGCGTGCAGCCCTCGTTGACGCAGGTTCCGCCGACATGCTTGCGTTCGACCAACGCCGTTCTCCGTCCAGCGCGGGCGAACGCCGTCGCCAGCGGGCCTCCGGCTTGGCCGGCCCCCAGGATGATGACATCGAATCGCTCCTCGGGGCGGGCCTCCGTTGGCTGTGGATTCATGGGTTCTCCTTTCCCGTGGTCGATGGCGCGACACGGTCAGCATCGCTGCCTCGTGCCGTCGTTGCGGATGATCATCCTACGGGCACGAGCCTCGGTCAGGCAACCGAGCGGTTTTCACGGCGTGCCCAGATGGGCTACCCTGTACACAGTAGCCGGGAGCGGCTGAAGTTGCGCAGGACAGACAACGAGAGTACGGAGGGCGAATGAAGGCAGGAAGAATTGTGGCGGCGGTGTTTGGATCGATCCTTGCGCTGGCAGCGCTGGGAATGCTGATCGGTGGGGGTGTGCTGTTGTGGGGACATCAGACCCTCCTGGATGACGATGGGTTCTACAGCAGCCCGTTGCTGTATCTTGCGTCGGAGGGTCATGCCATCGTCGCCGAGGGGATCGACCTGGCGTCGCATCCGGGGGAGTGGTGGCCGTCACGGCTGGAGGCGACCGTGCAGTTGGTAGTACGACCGTTGGCGGGACGGGACGTGTTCGTTGCCGTCGCGCCGCAAGAAGAGCTGGATCGATACCTCGATGGCGTGGAGCACAGCACCGTCGATCGGATGGGACATCGCGGTCGTGTCGTGGAGATGAGCTTCCAGTCAGGAGCGGCTCCCACGGTGTCGCCCGACGACGCCGCGGTCTGGACCCACTCTGTTCAAGGTGCTGGAGAACAGACGCTCTCGTGGGATCTTCAGCGCGGCCGATGGTCGGTGGTGGTGATGAATGCGGACGCGTCCTCCCCCGTGTCCGTGTCGGTGGTGGCGCGGGCTAAGCTACCGATCCTCTATCCGATCAGCGTCGGCCTGCTGATTGGTGGCTTGGTGCTGGCCTCGCTGGCCGCGGTGCTGCTGATGATCGCCACCCGGGGCGCGGGCAAGACGATGCCTGCCGAGGGTACGGTCGAACACGAGGCGTATCCTCTGACGATGTCCGGGTCGATGGACGGACGGCTGAGCCCGGTGCTCTGGCTGATCAAGTGGTTCCTACTGATCCCGCACTTCATCGTGCTTGGGTTCCTATGGGCGGCGTTCGTCGTGCTGACGGTGATCGCCTGGATCGCCATCCTGTTCACCGGAAGGTATCCCCGCGGTCTCTTTGACTTCAACGTCGGCGTACTCCGCTGGACGTGGCGGGTCATGTTCTACGGCTACAGCGTCCTGGCCACCGATCAGTATCCGCCGTTCACGCTGCAGGACGTGGAGTATCCGGCGCGGCTGACCGTGACCTATCCGAAGGAGCTGTCGCGCGGGCTGGCGCTGATCAAGTGGTGGTTGCTGGCGATCCCCCACTACCTCATTGTCGGCCTGTTCACGACGGGGCTCTGGTCGTGGACCACCAACCCCTCGTCGACGGAGCAGACTGCCGTTCAGGTAGGCGGTGGGCTGATCTTCCTTCTCGCCCTGCTGGCCGCGCTTGCCCTGCTGTTCACCGGGCGGTACCCACGCGGGCTGTTCGACCTGCTCATGGGGCTTAACCGCTGGGTGCTTCGCGTCGGCAGCTACGTGGCGTTGATGCACGACGAGTACCCGCCGTTCCGCCTCGACATGGGGGGAGAGGAAGACCGGGATGATGCGTAGAGGGAATGCGAGCGGGATCAGTTCGTAGGGTTCATAGGGTTCATAGGGTTCATTGAGTTCGTAGAGAGACCGCTGTGCGCAGGGGAGCGGCGATGGGGGCAGCGCTGCGGCGCTGCTAGCGAGTTCGAACAGGAGGGACGACTCGAGCTCGTTCGTCAAGCAGCCGAAATCGGGGAAGAGGAGAGGACGGGCAAGGGCACCTCTCTCGCCAAGGCGCAGAGTTTGCAGAGAAGGCAAATGCGCGAAAGGACAATCCATCCTTTGCGATCTTTGCGGCTCTGCGAGAGGGAGCTTGTGTGGTCTTCCGACCATGATCGGGATTCTCTCTCGCCAAGACGCAGAGTGCGCGGAGAAGGCAAGAGCGCGAAAGGAGAAGCGGCGGTGACCGGCGAGCGATGTGCGACTCCACACGTCGCACGTTGTACGTCGCACGTAGTACGCCCCTTCACCTTGCAGCTGACGGTGCTCGTGCGCGGTCCTACCCCCCCTCCTCACCTCCCCCCGCGAGGGGGGGGGAGGGATTCCGAGTGATTCTGCGTCTTTGGTGGCGAGACGAAGGGAACGACGACGTTCGTGACGGACGACGGACGAACAAGGCCCTGCACCTGCTCTCCTTTGCGATCTTTGCGTCTCTGCGAGAGGGAGCTTGTGTGGTCTTCCGACCATGATCGGGATTCTCTCTCGCCAAGACGCAGAGTGCGCGGAGAAGGCAAGAGCGCGAAAGGAGAAGCGGCGGTGACCGGCGAGCGATGTGCGACTCCACACGTCGCACGTAGTACGCCCCATTACCTGTTACGCGTCACCCGTTACCCATCACTCATCACTCATCACCCATTACCCGTTTCCCCTGCCCCATCACCCGTCGCTGTCCTTCGCTCGCTGCCGTAAGGCGGCGACACGGTCGGCCAGCGAGGCCGCGGCGGCTTCGTCCGACATTGTCGGATCGCGCCACGCCACGAAAGTCGCACACGGAAGCTGCGCGCACAAGCCGCAGTGCTCCAGCGCCTGGATCTGCACACAACACGCGTACACCGGGCAGTCCGCCACGTCATCCGGAGACGCCCAGAACGGTCGTCCCTGGACGGCACGGCAGCCTTCGCAGTCCTCATTCCAGTGCGAACAGTCCGCGCAGAGCCAGCCGCACGGAGGGGCAACGTGGTGGGGCATCAGATCATCTCTCCCCGGGGGTTGAGGTCTCCGCCTCGGCGCGCTCGTAGACCGAGACATGCATCGTGCTGGAGGCGATGAACGCGCTCTTCCGCCAGTCACTCCAGCGGGATCGAAGCGTGAGCCCGGCGAGCTGAGCCATCAGATCCAACTCCGCCGGCCATACATACCGCAGTCTCACCGGGTACAGGCGCGTTCGCTGCTCGGAGAGGAACAGATGCTGGCTTGTGATCTGCTGGGAGACCGGGTCGTGTTGCGAGACATCGAGCTGGACCTCGTCCTCGGTGATACGGGCCGCGCGAACGGCCTGTCGCCCCGTGAACCGCGTCAGATCCGGCACGAACGCCTCGATCGCGAACGTGCCCATCGGAGTCAGGTGTCGAGCGACGTTACGGAGGCAATGCACCTGGGCTTCCTGCGTCAACAGGGAGAAGAACGTGTTGAACAGGACGTAGACCAAATCGAACTCGCCCTCCATCGCGACCTCGGCGAAGTCGCCACCGGTGACGGGGATGTTCTCCCCGCCCGGCTTGGCGCGGAGCTTGGCCACCATCGCATCCGACGCGTCGATGCCGTGCACCGCCACCCCGGCCGCCTGCAGCGGCAACGCCACCCGTCCGGTGCCGATGCCCAGCTCCAGCGCCCGGCCACCGGCCGCCAGTTCGCGCAACACCTCGACCGTCGCCTCCTCCACACCGCCGTACAGCGAATCGTAGACGTCGGCGATCCGTTCTCCGTAGGTCTCCTCTCGATACGCGTCCATGGTCGTCCTCCCGTACGGTCTGCTCCCGGCGCATCGCGCCCAACGCCGAGTATCCGCGCAGACGCATCGCCGTGCATCTCTTGGCGCAAGAGGACGTCATGGGAACCGGCCTTGTGACCAGAAGCCACTCCCGGGCCTCTGCGAGTCATTCTGCACTCCACAAAGCGCCGGCCGTTGCTCTTCTCCTCCCCCTGCTGACGGGGGGAGGAAGGCTCGTCCTTGACGAGCCGGTGGGGGTGACGGGTCTGGTTGTTCCGTCCTCGCGATTCACTCCCCACTTGCAGTTCCCGCATTGCGGATCAGCTCGCGGGTCAGGCGGAGGTCTCTTCGATCTCGGCGTCGGAGAGCAGGTGCGTCCGAGCCACCCCCATCCTCACCTTCCCCCGTCATCAAGGGGGAAGGGACTGATGATGGAGTTCCGATTGCCGTTCCGCTCGCCGGGTCTGCCGTCGCTTCAACCCACTATCCACTCTCCGCTCTTCGCTTCCATCTACCGACTCGCCCTTCCTCGTCGAGAGTTTGTAGCCAGGAACCCGTTTGCGACGTTTCCCGAAGGGAAACTCGCCCGCTGGCGCCAGCCCGCGCAAACTCCCCAAGCAACGCGCAGCGTTGCCGGCACCGACCCTATCCCGTTCCCGCTTCTACCCACTATCCACTTGCCACTCGCCGTTCCCACTCGCTCCTTCCCCTTTGCCGATCGGCGCTCACCGGACCATGATGCGCGGCTGTTTTCTCAAGGAGGCATCCCATGGTCAACCCCAGCGCAACGATCCGCGGCTTTGACGTCAACACAGCGACCCCCGAGGAGATTCGCGCGCTGTACATGCTGCTCTACGGACCGCGCGGGCTGCGTACGGAGGAGTGGCCCGACGACCCGCCGCGTCCGTTTGAGCGGTGGCTGACCGGCCTTCAGTCGATCCCGTCCTTCATCACTCTGCGTATCTGGGTCGCCTGGCTGGGCGCAGAGGCTGTCGGCAGATCGACGCTGGAGACCTACGACATGCCCAAGAACCGGCATGTGGCGAACGTCCACGTCGGCGTGATCGCGGATCATCGTCGCCTGGGGATCGGCAAGCGACTGGTTGCCCCTCTTGCCGAGGCAGCGGAGGTCGCCGGAAAGACGCTTCTTCTCTCGGATACGGACTCAGCGATCCCGGCGGGTCGGGCGTTCATGGAACGTCTGGGGGCGCGGCAGGGCATGGTCGAACGCACCAACCAGCTTACCCTCGAGGGACTGGACCCAGTGCTCATGAAGACCTGGCGCGATCAGGGCCCACAGGCGGAGTACGAGCTGGGATGGTGGGAGGGCGCCTACCCGGAGGAGGAGATCGACGCGGTCTGCGACCTGATGGCGGTGATGAACACGGCGCCGCGAGACGATCTCGAGATCGAGGATCAGGTGTGGACGCCCGAAGTCGTTCGCCAGGGGGAGGAGTCCATGAGACAGCGCCATGTTCAGCGCTGTACCCTGTACGCCCGCCACAGCGCCTCGGGCGAACTGGCCGGCTACAGTGAAATTGTAGCTTTAACAGATTACTTTAATCATAACGGAACAGAAAGGTTCAAA
>CAZQHD010000020.1:0-24497 GCA_964593295.1 uncultured Thermotogae bacterium
TCTGCGGAAGGGCCGCTCGGATCGCCTGTTCTCCAGCTTCAATGGCGCAACCGACCCGTCGGTAGCACGGAGGATCGGCTGAGAAGTCCGGACGGATCAGGAGATCCGGCGGGAATTCTTGGAGATGGGCGTCGCAGAGTCTCTTCTGAAACACGGTGGACACTTGACACAGGACGCCGAAAACGCTGGGCAAGTACGGGCGAGAGGAGGTCCCCGATGCCTGTGATCCGTGGACGATGCCGAGCATCCGGGCACGTAAATCTCCCCACGAGATCCCTGACAGGGGGACCTCGGAGGGCTCGACCAGCACATCAACGCCGATCACGAGGTCCGCGCCCATCTCGCGTGCGACGTCAACCGGAAGAGGACACGCGACACCTCCGTCGACACAGAGATTGCCGTCGAGCCACACCGGTGTGAGCAGCCCGGGCACGGAGAGGCTGGCCCGGACGGCCTCGATGAGAGGACCGCTCGTGATCGTCACCGGATGGCCCGTCTCCAGGTTGGTGACCACGGCGGCAAATCGGATGGGCAGATCCTCAATGCGAGCATCTCCTAACATCGGACGGAGCATGCGGCGAATCGCGTTTCCCGAGCTCCATCCCGCCCAGGGGAAGGTCGGAAGAAGCGTTCGAGCCACACGGGTCCAAGAGGTCGATCGCCACAGCGCATCGATCGTCTCCAGGGGAACCCCTGCGGCATAAGCCCCTCCGACCTGGGCTCCCATCGAGGCTCCGACGATGATGTTCGGAGAGATCCCCGCCTCAGCGAGTGCTTTGAGGACGCCGATATGGGCTGCCCCCCGCGCGCCTCCGCTGGATAGGACCAAGCCGACAGTTGCCACCGCATGTCACCCCATGCATCCTACTGCGGAGAAAGGTGATCGACAATCCGGATCGATCTTTGTCCGGTATGGTTCGTACACTCGCAAAGAAGAACGATGGGGACAGAGCGCTCTACTCAAGGGTAGATGCCTGCCCCCACAAGAGGTTCCAAGAACGACGAGAACGGTTAGGCGGTGATTGCGCTCACAGGGCACTGGTCGACCGCGTCCTGGACGCACGCAACAGTCACATCCGCGCCGTCGATCACGCCGGCCGTTCCGTCATCCTGCATTTCGAAAACGTCGGGGCACACCTGTGGACACAATCCACATCCGACGCACAGATCCTTGTCTACACTTGCCATCTACATCCCCCTCCTTCCGATTCGTCGAGAGTCTTACGGTAGGATATCCGATCCGCCTGCCCGGGGCTACTACGGAGGCAGAACCGGCGCGGAGACGGACTGCGCGGGAGGCTTCTTTCCGGAGACGAGGGTCTGTGTGAGAGAAACCCTGTTTGCATAAAGGTTTGCCCGACGTCGAGGCTTTCGGTATAGTCATGATCATTCCCCGAACGCAGGAGGTCAAGAACGATGAAGAAGAGTTGGGTGGTGCTGATCGGTGTGCTGATGACGCTGGGGGGGGCGACTCTCGGGATGACGGTGGTGGAAGCGCTTGATTTGTTTGTGGGACAGGACATCATGATTCCTTACTCCGACGAAGGACAAGAGCTGCTGGAGTCGATGATCGATGCCTTTCGTGAGGCGCTCAGCGTGACCGATGCGCTCGCTGAGACGGACGAGGACGCGGTGATGGCCTTCCCCGTCGATCCAGAGCTGCTCGACATCATGAACAAGCTGGCGCAGTGTTACTACACCCTCGCGGACGCCTTCCTCGGAGAGGAGGAGGCCACCGTCCGGCCCGTCTACCTGAAGGGCAAGCACTGGGGATTGAAGTCGATGCGGATCGACCCAGCCTTCGCTGAGATCGAACGCTCAGAAGGGTTTGAAGCTGCGGTGCCATCCTGCAATAACCTCGAGGGGATGTACTGGGCATCCTCGAACTGGCTCCGCGCTGGCCAGTTTAACCCGTTGGAGGCCGTGTTCGCGGGCATTCCTTCAAAGACCGAGGCGATCACGTTGCGATGCATGGAGATCGACGAGAGCTATACGCACTACGGTGCGTATCGAGCGCTGGGTGCGTTCTGGGCTGGCCTTCCAGCGCTGCCGGCAGGAACCTATCGAAAGAACTGGAACCGGTCGCTGGGCTACTTCTGCAAGATTGTGGATGAGCCGGAGATCTGTGGTGCGTGTACGGACTGCGTCGACCATGGGGAGATCGACCCGTCGGTTCACGAGTACTTGGAGAACCGGATGTTCTTCGTGGAGTTCTACCTGATGCCCCGCGGTCTGTGGCAGGATGCCAAACGGGTGGTTCTGTCTGTGCTGGAGGAGGGTGTTGGAGAGAAGTACCCGCTCTACAACGCGATCTCCGTCGAGAAGGCGCAGCAGTTCTTAGAGGAGATCGAAGCCAAGCTCTAGACGTGAGCTTACTAGAGGGAGTCCGGCGCGGGAGAACCGCTCCCGCGCCCTCTCTTTGCCAGCGTGGTGCTGGAGGGCAAGGCGCTTCTTTGTGCCGAAGACCGGAAATCGGGCGGCGAGGGGGAGGTCAGCCTGAAGATCATCCTTTGTACCCCAGGTCTCGAAGCAGCCCCTTTCGCCACGCCACGCCCGATTCGTCCTCGACGCCTGAAGGGGCCGAGCCGTCGATGACACCCAGGATGCCGCGTCCTTGTTCGGAGATGGCGACGATGACCTGCACTGGGTTCGCGGTGGCGCAGTAGATGCCGCAGACCTCCGGAACGCGACGGACGGCGTGCAGTACGTTGATGGGGAATGCATCTTTCAGGAACAGAAGGAACGAATGTCCGGCGCCGATAGACTTCGCATTCCGGACGGCCAGTGCCTCGAGCTCGGGGTCCGTTCCGGAGTGTCGTATCAAGGTGTGTCCCGAGGCCTCACAGAAGGCCAACCCAAAAAGGATTCCGGGGACCGTGCTCACCAAGGCTTCGTGGAGATCCTCCACAGTCTTGATGAAATGGGACTGTCCCAGGATCAGGTTCAACGCATCGGGGTTGTCGATCGTTACCATCTGAAGGTCCACGTCTAGGTCTCCTTTTGTACGAACGCTGCCATCTCGAGCGGGTCGAGCGCAATCGGATCCTCCTGTCCGGAGTCCAACTGCTTGATCCTGCCCATTCCGGTCTGTGCCTCATCATCACCGACGACCATCAGACACCTTGCTCCCAGCTGATTCGCCCACGCCAACTGCTTGCGAAGCCCACGATCCCGGTGGTCGAGATCGACAGAGACTCCGGCCGCGCGGAGCGACTCTGCCAGGACGACGGCACGTTGTCGGCCGGCCTCGCCCAGCGTGGCCAAGAACAGGTCGAGCCGGTCCAAGACGAGAGGATGCTCGGCCTGCTCGCGCAGGATGAGGACCAACCGCTCGAACCCTCCGGCGAACCCAACCCCAGGGGTGGCAGGACCGCCGAATGTCTCAACCAATCCGTCGTATCGACCGCCGCCGAGCAGGGTGTCCTGGGATCCCAGGTCATGCGACATGAGCTCGAACACAGTGCGGGTGTAGTAATCGATGCCGCGAACGAGCCGAGGGTCCATCCGATACTCACATCCGATGGCATCGAGAAGCGTTCGTACGCGCTCGAAGTGATCGGCACATCCGCAGCACAGATGATCTGCGCTGCCCGGAGCGGTCTCGATTGCTGCCTGACAGCTTGCTTCCTTACAGTCCAGGATCCGTAGGGGATTCTCCACATACCGTCGTTGACAGTCCGAGCACATCTGATGGATGATCTCTGCGAAGTGTTCTCGAAGCACCGCACGGTAGGCCTCACGGTCCTCCGAGCAACCGATGGAGTTCAGGCGCAGCCACAGTCCGCCCATGCCCAGCTGAGTCATCATCGACAGAGCGAAGCGGATGACTTCGACGTCGAGCCCCGGATCGAGAGAGCCCAACGCCTCGACACCGAACTGATGGAACTGCCGACAACGCCCCTTCTGTGGTTTCTCGTATCGGAACATGGGGCCCATGTAGAAGAGCTTCTGGAAGGGAGCCTGTGCCGGCCATCCCTGATCGATGTACGCTCGGACCACCGATGCGGTGCCCTCGGGTCGCAACGACAGGCTGCGTCCTCCGCGATCGAGAAACGTGTACATCTCTTTGCCGACGACATCGGTGGACTCCCCCATGCCTCGAGAGAACAGCTCGGTGTACTCGACGACGGGGAACCGGATCTCATGGTAGTTATAGCGACGCGCAGTCTCGCGGAGCACAGACTCTGCTTGCTGCCACCACCCGATCTCGTCGGGAACGATGTCGTGCATCCCTCGGATGCGCTCGTACTTCATCTCAACTCGCGAAGCACGTTGACCGTCTCGATGAGACTCTCGGCGGCTTGCGCCCCCTTGTTTCCTGCCTTGGTTCCCGCGCGCTCGATGGCTTGGTCGAGAGAGTCGGCGGTGATCACACCGAAAGCGACCGGGACCTCGGCCTCAAGGTTGACCTGTGCGAGCCCCTTGCTGATCTCGGAGGCGACGTACTCGAAGTGAGGTGTACCCCCACGGATGACGGCGGAAAGCGCCAGGATGCCATCGTAGCGTTGGGTTTCGGCCATCGCCTTGGCGGCCCGGGGAACCTCAAATGCGCCGGGCACGTGACAGACGTCAATGTTCGTCTCCGACACGTTCGATCGAATCAGGCGGTCCATTGCACCGGCCAACAGACGCTCGGTGATCAGGCTGTTGAACCGGCTGACCACGATGCCGACACGAAGCCCGTCTCCAACCAGTTTCCCTTCATACACCTTTCCCATGATCCTGCCTCCTCCACGTGCTCTCGGCGAAGTGCTCCGTGCTCTGAACCGCTGGGCGACTCCGTGGTGCTCCCGTGCGGTCGGAGTCGCTCCCACGGTCACACGGACCGTAGTTCGTGCCCCAGCTTCTCCTTCTTCGTCTTCAGGTAGGCGCGGTTGTATTCGTTAGGCTCCACCTCGATGGAAATCTGCTCGACGATGGACAGTCCGTATCCGGAGATCCCGATCACCTTCTTCGGATTATTGGTCAAGAGACGGATCCTCCTGATCCCTAGATCACACAGAATCTGCGCACCCGTTCCGTAATCTCGTAGGTCCGCCTCGAACCCCAGCTGCTCGTTGGCCTCCACGGTGTCCAGTCCGGTGTCCTGCAGATGGTAGGCGCGGATCTTGTTCCGAAGGCCGATCCCCCGTCCTTCTTGTCTCATGTAGACCAGCACACCGCAGCCCTCGCGACCGATCATCGCCAATGCACGATGCAACTGGCTTCCACAGTCACATCGGAAGGAGCCGAAGACGTCCCCGGTCAGACACTCCGAGTGCACGCGCACCAGAACGGCCTCCTGTTCGCGCGGGTGCCCACAGACAAGGGCAACGTGTTCGGCCCCATTGGTCCGATCGACGTACCCCACAATCCGAAAGCGCCCGAATTTCGTGGGAAGCTCTGCCTCCGAGACACGGTCTACGAGCTGCTCGGAACGCTTGCGATACTCGATCAGATCCGCGATATTGACCATCGCCAGCCCATGCTCTCGGGAGAACACCTCCAGCTGAGGGACTCTGGCCATCGTGCCGTCCGGGTTCAAGATCTCGCACAGAACGGCCGCAGGCTGCAACCCCGCCAGTCGAGCAAGGTCCACCGTGGCTTCTGTGTGACCGGCCCGACGCAGGACGCCGCCGTCGCGGGCGATGAGTGGAAAGATGTGCCCTGGCCGGGCGAGATCCTCCGGGCGTGTCGCCTCGTCCACCAGAAGATGGATGGTCTTTGCTCGATCCTGCGCTGAGATTCCCGTGGAGATACCGTCCTTGGCATCTACGGTGACGGTGAAGGATGTGCCGTGCAGTGCAGTGTTGTCCACACACATCCTTGAGAGTCCCAGCTCACATGCGCGCTGCTCGGTGATCGAGACGCAGACCATGCCACGGCCGTGGGTGACCATGAAGTTTACGGCCTCTGACGTCGCATGCTCCGCAGCGATCACCAGATCTCCCTCATTCTCCCGGTGTTCATCGTCCACCAGGATCAGCATCTCTCCTGCTCGATACCGCTCGATCGCTTCCTCAATGGCTCGAAACAAAATGCATCATCCTCTCGACGTACTTCGCCAAGATATCGAACTCCAAGTTGACGGGATCTCCCGGCCTCCGATCCTTGAGCACCGTGTGCTCCCATGTCTCCGGAATGATGGCGCACCGGAATCCGACGACCGTCACATCGTACGGGGTAAGACTGATTCCGTCGACCGCGATCGAGCCCTTCTCAACAATGTAGGGAGCGTGCCGGCTCGGCATCTCGACCTGTAGAGTCCAGGACCCGCCGGTTCGGTACAGGGATCGCACTCGCCCCACGGTGTCTACGTGGCCCAGGACCCAGTGCCCGTCCAATCGTCCGCTGGCCGGCAACGGTAGCTCAAGGTTGACCGCTTGACCCGGACGAAGCCGCCCGAGAGTGGTCCGCTCCGAGGTCTCGCGGGACAGGTCCGCTTCGAACAGTTGCTCATCGAGCCTGCGGACAGACAAACAGACCCCGTTGACACAGACACTGCCTCCAAGCTCCAAGCGCCCGGTCCACGGATCCGGCAGCCGGACGGCAAGAAAGCCCGGGCGCGCGGCTCGGATCTGACCCAATGCCTGTACGATCCCCGTGAACATGGCGGCAACGAGTGTACAGGAGCAGAATAGCCTGATCAACGAAGTTGCGCGCGGTTTTGGAAGGAGATACCCTTTGCTCCAGGAGGTCATCTTGGGCAAACGTGCGGTTTCGATCGGTACCCTTTGGGGTCTGGTGTTCCTGTTCTCGTTGTGTGTCGCGGCGGGAGACCTGACCATCTCTCACGCCTATGCAGAACGTCTCGGGTTCACGGAGTTGTTGGTCACCACCCCGCTGGGGAACTACGTCTTCTCGGAAGACGGAGGAACGCTTCGTAGCGTTCTCCTGACCTTCGCTCCGTACGGTTCCAGCGTCGCCGAGCTGGTCGCGGGGACCACCACCAATGCCACGACGTTGGCGCGGGCGTACCTCGCCGGGGGGGAGTTTCCTTTCGAACTGCAAGAGGATGGCATGCCCTCGGGGTACGCATTGCTCGAGCCGGTCTACACAGAGACCGGCGGCATCGTGGTCGAGCTTCACGGACAGAACAGCGAGTGGACGGTGGTGAAAAGGTTCTCGATCGAGCCGGACGCGATGTACACGCTGACGGCTGAGATACGGATCGCGTCGGAGTCCGTGCAGACGGAACCGGTGCGCATGGTGCTTTCCAACTACACCCCCACGACCAAGGGACGTCAGCTGGCGTATCTGTACGACGACGAGCCCACGGGCGCGCAGTTGGCGCCGGGTTCATTCTTCCAGTTTCAGGGGATTGGATTGATGGACGGCGAGGTTGCGCTCGTGCTCTCACCCCGACAGGGGACGAGTGTGCTTCCCTTCGCGGAGCTGACGGAGGCCGGGACCCGAAGAATCGGTGTTCTGCTCGACGTCGCGAGTGGAGATGCCGCGTTTGAGTTCTCTCTTTACGGGGGGCGACGACGGTTCATCACTATGGAGGCGGCGGGGATTGAAGCCCTTGACCAGACCGGGGTGTTTGCCCAGCTTATGGTGTACATCATCCGGTTTCTGGAATGGCTGTACGAGAGAACAGGAAACTACGGATGGGCGATCATCTTGTTCACCCTTCTGACCCGAATTCTTCTGTTCCCGCTGATGCGCAAGCAGTACCATTCCATGGCCAGGATGCAGCAGATCCAACCGCTCCTCAAGCGAGTGCAGGCGAAGTACAAGGACAACAGGGAGGAGATGCAGCGGAAGATCCTGGAGATCTACCGCAAGGAGAAGGTCAACCCGATGTCGGGATGCTTCCCGATGGCCTTGCAGCTCCCTCTGATCGTCCTGATCTGGCGTGCTCTCCTGTATGCCGCGGAGCTCATCCATCTGTCCCCGGGTTTCCTCTGGATTCCGGATCTGAGCCTGCACGACCCCTACTACATTCTGGTTGTTCTCACCACCGTGATCATGCTCCTGCAGCAGTACTTCATGGCTCCGATGACACCGACCGACTCTGCAGGCCCGCAGAAGTACATGGGGTATTTCTTCCCGATCCTGATGGCGTTCCTCCTGTGGAGGTTCCCGGCCGGACTCTGGCTGTACTACCTCCTCACCACGGCGGCCCAAGTTGGACAGCAGGCGTTTGTCAATTGGGAGATGGCCCGGGCCGGCGGCGGCACGGTCTCTTTGTCCGATGGCGGAATCGAACCCGGCCTGACCTCCGAATCGGAGACCGACGATGGAGCATCCACATAAGGTTGTTGAGTCCCTTCTGCGCGAACTCATGAGCATTCTGGAAGAGGATGTCGCGTTCGTGGTCGAGGATGATGCAGAAGAGGGCGTCTACGTGAACTTCGAGGGAAGCCTGTACGCACTGCCCGAGGACCGTGCCCCATGGGTTGCACTGGAACACCTCATCCGGGGGGCGGTCCGTCGAATGATCGGCAAGGAGCTGGAGATCGTCATCGATGTCAACGGAGCGGTGAAGCGACGGAGGGCAGAGTTGATCCGTTCAGCGCTGGGCAAAGCGGAGGAGGCGCGGCGTGAGCACAAACGCGTGCGCTTGAACCCGATGCCTTCGCACGAGCGACGCAGCGTTCATGTCGCGTTGGCGAACTTCCCGGGCATCCGGACCTACAGTACCGGAGAAGGCGACGCGCGCCAGGTCATGATCGAACCCGACGAGACAGCATGAACGGAGACACCGTGGCCGCCATCTCCACGCCCGTGGGGGAGGGCGGCATCGGGATTGTACGGCTGTCCGGGGTGGATGCCGTACGGGTGGTCGACTCGGTATTCCGGTCTTCCCGGGGCGGTTCGTTGCAGGACGTGGCGTCCCACACGTTGCAGTACGGGAGGATCGTTCAAGGGGGGAATTCCGTCGATGAGGTGCTCGTCGCCGTCATGCGGGCTCCCAGAACCTACACGCGTGAGGACATCGTCGAGATCAACTGTCACGGAGGTATCGTAGCCACTCGCGCCGTGCTCGACTTGGTCTTGGCTTCCGGCGCCCGGCTGGCGGATCGGGGCGAGTTCACCAAACGAGCGTATCTCAACGGGCGGATCTCACTGGATCAGGCGAAGGCCGTTCTGGATATCGTTCGTGCACGGACCCGACTCGGTCTGGAGGCCGCGGTCGATCGTCTGGGCGGACGCTTCACCCAGGCGATGCAGGAGCTTCGGCGTTCGGTGCTGAGCGTGCTCGCCGAGCTTGAGGTCCAGCTGGACTACCCTGATCTTGAGGTGGAGTTCGACGCCATCGCTCCACGGATCGAGGCCTGTGCCGCTCATGTGAAGGAGATGCTGGATCGATCGTCCGCCGGGCGGCTCATCCGCGAGGGACTGACGGTTGTCATTGTGGGACGGCCGAATGTCGGTAAGTCGACGCTGCTCAACGCGCTTCTGTCCGAAGAGCGAGCGATCGTCACCCCCGTCCCGGGGACGACAAGAGATACCATCGAGGAACACGCATCGCTCGAAGGCGTTCCGATCCGATGGGTGGACACGGCCGGACTGCGCGAGGCCGAGCACCCGGTGGAGAAGGAGGGGGTGCGCCGAACCCGGGTGGCCATGGAGCGAGCGGATCTTTGGTTGCTGATGGTCGACACCAGCGAGCCAATCACGGCGGACGATGCGCAGCTGATGGAATCGATCGGGGAGGTTCCTGTGATCCTCGTACTCAGCAAGGCGGATCTTCCGGATCAATGGGGAGAGATTCCGGATGGCCGCTGGGTGGCCACTGTCCGTTTGTCCGCGATGACCGGACAGGGCATGGATGAGCTGAGACAGGCGCTGCTGGATGCACTCCTCTCGGGACAGCTGCCGACGCGGAACGCTGTGTTGCTCCTCGACACATGGGAGCGTGACCTGTTGAGACGTGTTCAGGAGAGGCTGGCCGGCGCGTTGGACGTGGTGCAGGAGTCGAGCCAAGTGGATCTGGTGGCGGAGGAGCTGCGCTGGGCATACTCGATCGCCTCTGAGCTTCAAGGCATCGATGTCAGCGAATCCCTTGTGGATGAGGTCTTCTCTCGGTTCTGCGTCGGGAAATGATCGGTCCGTGGGTCGCAGAAGACGGCGGATCTTGCCGGCCAGATCACTCGCTCACCAGATCGATCCCCTGAATCTGCACGTCGCTTCGCCAGTCATCGAACGTCACGTGGCAGACCAAGGCTCCCTCTTCGATCTGCTCGAACACTTCAAGGTGCTTGGCCATGCGAAACGCGATGAAGGGAACGGCATGGCCCGCTTGGACCACTTTCCCTTTGAGATGCTGGCGGCGTTGTCCGACCAAGCTCAGATCATCGAAGGAGCAGCCGGTCACGAGGAACCTCGGTTGGAGGTTTCCGGGGCCATAGGGGCCCAGCGACGTCAGATTCGTGAACAGCCGTACAGAGACATCCTGAAGAAGGAGCCGTGTATCGATGCTCTGAGCCTCCCGGGCATCGATATCGGTTCGCCGCGTCTGAACGTACTCCAGCAGGCGCTCTTCGAGCTCGGCGAGGTGTTCATTGGCGACGGTGAAGCCGGCCGCCATACGATGGCCTCCGAACCGAAGCAGGAGACTCCGCTGCTCCTGTAGGCACGCGCTGATGTCGAACGAACCGATACTTCGGCAGGACCCTCGGCTCATGCGATCACCTCGCGACATGACCACGGCCGGAACACCGTAGCGATCAGAGAGGTGGGAGGCCACCAGTCCAAGAATGCCTTCGTTCCAGTGGTCCCCTGCCAGGAAGACCAATCCGGCGTCTCGCGGATCGCCTTGATTGTCTCGGATCTGTGCATCGGCCTGTGCGATCAGATCGGCCTGCGCAATCTCACGGTCCTTGTTGTAGTCAAGCAGAATCTCCGCCAAGTACTCGGCTTGATCGGCCGACTCGGTGGTGAGAAGCAGAAAGGCCACCTTGGGATCTCCGGCGCGGTTGGCGGCGTTGAGCTTGGGTGCGACCACGTATCCGATGTCCGTGGCGCTGATTCTGTGGACGTTGACGGACAGTCGTTGCAGCAACGTGCGAAGTCCCAGCGAGGATCCACCCCCCTGGGAGAGAAGGCCAAACGCCTGCCCGACGAACGCTCGGTTCTCACACTCGCCGTCCTGGGAGAGGGGAACCAGATCGGCGATCGTTCCCAGGGCTACAAGATCGAGAAGGTGCGTCGGCATCGGCTGCCCGTGACGTTCGTGAAGCCCGCAGATCAGCTTGTACGCCACGCCCACCCCAGCGAGGTTCTTGTTGGGATACTTGTCTCCGGGTTGATGGGGGTTCACCACCGCGATGGCAGGAGGAAGTGGTCCGGTGGGGATGTGATGGTCGGTGACGATCGTGTCGATGCCGGACTGGCGAAGCAGTTCGATCTCCGGAGCATTGCTCGTCCCACAGTCCGCGGTGATCACCAGAGAGAACCCCTCTTCGATTGCCCGCAGCACGAACGCGCGAGATAGCCCGTGTCCTCGCGCTCGGTCCCCGACATCGACCTTGATGGAGTTCTTGGCGAGCAGGGGACGAAGCCCGCGATAGAGGACGGCGGCCCCCGTCAATCCGTCGGCATCGAAGTCGCCATGGAGGAAAATCCTCTCCGAACGATCGACGGCCTCCTGGATGCGGTCTACCGCGTCGGCCATCCCCGTGAGGCGAGAGGGCGCGTGAAAGCTGTCGGTTCCAGGATCGATCAGCGTCTGCCAGCGGTCGCCTCCACGCTGGGCGAGCAGCGTGGCAAACGCGCGGCTGCAAGTCAGGGAAGCCTGGATCGACGAAAGGAGAGTGTCGCTCGGGGCCCCGGCGACCTCCCAGACCCTCCCACTCCGGAGGATCGACTTCATCTGGCGTTTCGTGCTCCTCCTGCCTTCATCGTCCATGCATACAGAATCGGGTTCGCGATGTACAGAGACGAGTAGGTTCCGACGACGACACCGATCAGCAGAGCCAGCGAGAACCCGCGCAGAACCGATCCCCCGAACAGGAAGAGGATGATGACCGGGATGAACGTCGTGAGTGACGTGTTCAGCGTCCGTCCCAGTGACTGGTTCACAGAGTGGTTGATCACCTCGAACACAGACGAGCGGCGCTCCAATTTCAGATTCTCCCGAATTCGATCGTAGATGACGATGGTGTCGTTGAGCGAGTACCCGACGATGGTTAGGAAGGCGGCGATCGTCGCCAGGTTCACCTCCACCTGGAAGAGGGCGAACAGTCCCAGCGCGATGAGGACATCGTGAAGGATGGCGGCCACGGCGCCCACGGCGTAGCGAAGACGGAATCTCCAGGAGATGTACACGAGGATGGCGACCAGCGCGAGAAGGATGGCCTGCCAACCCTTCTCCGCCAACTCGCGGCTGACCTGTTGACCGATCAGCCGACGACTGATCCCCTGTTCCTGGACAGGGAACGTGCGCAGAAGCATGGCCACGATCCGATCCGCGGTGGCGGGATCATCCAGCTGTGTGGTGATGATCTTCTTGTTGCCTTCAGCGTCTTGGATCGTACTGGTGGTCAGGTCGATACGATCTGTCTGGATATCGCCCAACGCACTACGGATCTCTGCGGTATCGATCGGTTCGCGGAACAGGACCGTGAACTCCGTGCCTCCCGTGAAATCGATACCCATTCGGAGCCCACGGACTCCGGGAATCAGGATGATCGCACTGATCAGGAGCAACGCCAACGAGATGGGGAGGAAATACCGCGTCTTTCCGAGGAAATCGAACTTCCGCACCGGGTGCCTCCCTTACGCTGCCTGAATCCTCTGCGTCCACCGGGATTTGATCCGAGCGGCCTTGTTGGGATGGATCGTGTTTCGTTTGGCGGCCTTATCGACGGCCTTGGCAAGATCGGGAAGCAACGCAACGGCTCCTTGCGGGTCCTTTGCGTCCAACAGGAGACGGATCTGCTTCACGACCTTCCGGATTTCGGCCTTCTTTGCGCGATTGAGACCACGCCGCTTCACGCTCTGACGAAGCCGCTTCTGGGCGGATGCAATGTTCGGAATCGGGATCACCTCGTCCATGAACCACAGTTAGAAAGGATCTACTCAAAGAACGAGGAATCTTAGCCAACCACGAGGGTCGAATCAAGCCGACGAGCCGGGACGAAAGGCGGGAAGGAGCCCCTCGAAGCAGGGGCTCCTGTGGCCAGGGTTCGCGGTGGGCGGGGGGACATCTTTCCCGATGCGGTAGCAGGTCGCCTGATGATGGCTTGTTGATACGGGTCCTTGCCCTCGGGGTGATTGTCTCGCGAGGCGGTAGACGCTAGGATGTGCGTGCTGTTTGCACTGCTGAGACGGGGGGGGTCCATGCAATCAATCGTGAAGCGAGATGGCCGGGTGGTGGCCTTCGACGAAGCCAAGATCACAACAGCGGTCTGGAAGGCCATGAGGGCGGTCGGGGAACCGGATGAGGACGCGGCACATGCGGTGTCTCGCCAGGTGGCGGGCCGGCTGGATGCCCGATTCGTGGACGAGCACCCGACCGTCGAGGAGATTCAGGACATGGTCGAGGAGTGCCTCATCCACCGCGGATGGGTACAGACCGCGAAGGCGTACATTCTCTACCGCAAGAAACATGAGGATCTTCGGGAGTTACGGGGAAGCCTCACCGAGCTTCCGTTGGTAGAAGACTACCTGAACGATCGAGACTGGCGCATTCGCGAGAACTCGAACATGACTTTCTCGCTGCAGGGCCTCAACACGCACATCACCGATAAGATCATCTCCCGATACTGGCTCGGAAGAATCTACGAAGACGAGATTCGCACCGCGCATGAGACGGGGGAGCTACATATTCACGACTTGGGGACGTTGGGCGCCTACTGTGTAGGATGGGATCTACGAGATCTTTTGCTGCGAGGCTTCCGTGGCGTGCGCGGGAAGATCGAGTCCCGTCCCGCCAAGCACTTCCGAGTTGCGCTTCTGCAGATGGTGAACTTCTTGTACACGCTGCAGGGAGAGTCGGCCGGGGCGCAGGCGTTGTCCAACGTCGACACGTATCTGGCTCCCTTCATCCGCGCCGACGGTCTCACGTACGCGGAGGTGAAGCAGAACCTTCAGGAGTTCATCTACAACATGAACGTGCCGACGCGCGTGGGGTTTCAAACTCCGTTTACGAATGTGACCATGGATCTTCAGGTTCCGCGCCACATGAAGGACGAGCCTGTCGTACTGGGCGGGCGGCTTCGAGACTCGGTGTATGGCGAGTATCAGCCGGAGTTAGACCTGTTCAACCGGGCGTTCGCCGAGATCCTACTGGAGGGCGACATGCAAGGGCGCCCGTTCACGTTTCCTATTCCTACCTACAACATCACTCGCGAGTTCGATTGGGAGAACCCCGTGCTGGAGCCGCTGTGGGAGGTTACGGCTAAGTACGGGATTCCGTACTTCTCGAACTTCGTCAACTCGGACATGCATCCTGAGGATGCTCGGTCGATGTGCTGCCGACTGCGCATTGACAACAGGGAGCTCCGGTCCCGCGGCGGGGGGCTGTTCGGCGCAAATCCGCTGACGGGATCGATCGGCGTCGTGACGTTGAACCTTCCGAGACTGGGGTATCTGGCCGGGGATGAGACGGACTTCTTCCGTCGCCTCGGGCGGCTCATGGATCTGGCCAAACAGGCGCTGAACGTGAAGCGGAAGACGCTGGAGACGCTGACCGAAAACGGGCTGTATCCGTATTCTCGGTACTACTTGGGACGGATCAAGGAGGCGACGGGCGGGTTCTGGAAGAATCACTTCTCCACCATCGGACTGATCGGGATGAACGAGGCACTGCTCAACCTGATGGGGTGCACCATCGCGGATCCTGAAGGGCAGGCGTTCGCGCTGTCCGTCTTGGACTGGATGCGCGAGCGGATGGGGGATTACCAAGATGAGACACACGACATCTTCAACCTGGAGGCAACGCCGGCCGAAGGCGCCAGCTATCGGCTGGCGCGGCGCGACAAAGCGCAGTATCCGGACCTCCGTATCTACAACCTCGAAGCGTACGGGGGCGACACGCCCTACTACTCGAACTCGACTCAGTTGCCGGTGGGGATGACGGAGGATCTGTACTCGGCGCTTCGCCTTCAGGATCCGCTGCAGACTCGATACACCGGGGGCACCGTCTTCCACGGGTTCTTGGGGGAGCGGATATCCAGTACGGAAGGGGTGAAGCAGCTAGTCCGGCGGATCGCGGAGTCATTCCGCTTGCCCTACTACACGATCACTCCTACCTTCTCCATCTGTCCAGACCATGGGTACCTTGCGGGCGAGCAGGCGACCTGTCCTCAGTGCGGAGGTGCGAGCGAGGTCTACTCCCGCATCGTCGGATACCTTCGCCCGGTGGAACAGTGGAATGATGGCAAGCAGGCAGAGTTCGTGGACCGTAAGGTGTACGCTGCCGTTTCGTCGAACCGCTCTGTGGGGTAGCCTTCGGGTCCTGGTGGTTCGCGGGAAGGAGCCTTTCGGGATGAGACTGGGCGGGGTGCAGTGGACGACGCTGGTGGACTACCCGGGGCATGTGGCGGCTACCGTCTTTACGTCGGGATGCAACTTCCGTTGTCCGTTCTGTCACAACCCTGAACTGGTGCTTCCGGAGAGGATGACGGGGAACTCCTCTCCGGATCTCGAGAAGGTCATGGAAGAGTTGGGTCGCCGCGCCGGGTTTCTCGAAGCCGTCGTGGTCAGCGGTGGCGAGCCGACGCTTCAGCCGGAGCTTCCAGAGTTCCTGGGGAGGATCAAAGCGCTCGGACTCGCGGTCAAGCTGGACACGAACGGGAGTCGACCGGATGTCGTGAAGACGGTGCTTGTCCGTGGATGGGTCGACCATGTGGCGATGGACGTGAAGGCCCCGTTGGGCAGCTACTCATCGATGGCCGGTGTGCCGGTTGACTCGGAGAAGATCCGGCGCAGCATAGAGCTCATCCGTGATCTGGCGTCGTCGTATGAGTTTCGTACGACGGTGGCTCCCGGGCTGTCGGAATCGGATCTCCTCACCCTGGGCGAGGAGATCCGGGGCGCATCTGCCTACTGGCTCCAGGTGTTCCGCGCTTCCCCGGAGAAGGCCCTTGTGGATGAGGGGTGCCGAACCCTCCCTGCGCTCTCGGAGGACACGCTGCAGGAGATCTGGGAAGAGCTTCGCGGGAGGTTCGCGGACGGCGGTGTCAGGGGCTAGAAGACGCTCTCGGTCCCGAGTCCCACGCAGGATCGAACACGGCTCATGGTCTCGCCGGCACGGTCTCTTGCCTTCTTCGCCCCGGCGCGGAGGATCTCGTGGACCTCCCCCGAGGCGATGAGCTCAGCACGCCGCTGCTGGATCGGACGTAGAATGACCATCAGCTGATCGAACACGGTCTCCTTGAGGGTGGAGTACTTCAAGATTCCCTCAGAGAACTCGCCCTGAAGCCTCTCCACCGTCTTGGGACTCCCCGCTGCTTCGACGGTGAGGTCCAGGATCTCGAACAGATTGGCCACGCCGGGAGACATGGTGAGCCCCGGTTCGAGCCCGGCGTCCGTGACTGCGGAACGAACCTTGCGTCGAATCGACGTCTCGTCCTCCATGACTCCGATGTAGTGAGCGTCTCCGGAGGACTTGCTCATCTTGCTGGTCGGGTCGGACAGGGACATGATCCGCGCCCCCTTCTTCCCCACCACCGGCTCGGGTTCAGGAAACGTTTGGCCGAACCGTGCGTTGAACCTGCGCGCAACCCGTCGGCAGAGTTCCAGGTGCTGTACCTGGTCCTCTCCGACGGGGACACCATCCGCCAGATACAAGAGAATGTCCGCGGCCTGCAGAACAGGATAGGTGAACAGGCCCGCTGAGACGAACGCTTCCTTGCCCGACTTGTCCTTGAACTGCGTCATGCGCGACAGATCTCCGTAAGAGGTGACGCACCCGAGGATCCATGCCAGCTCCGTGTGCTCGGGTACGTCCGATTGCACGAAGAGGATCGTCTTGTCTGGGTCGACTCCGGAGGCGATCAGGTCGATCGCCATGCTGGTCGATGCCTGGCGAAGATGGTTCGGGTCGATCTCCGCGGTCACGGCGTGATAGTCGACAACACAGATGATGCTCTCGATCTCATCCTGCAGAGAGACCCAGTTTCGAACGGCACCGAAGTAGTTGCCGATGTGCAGGGTTCCTGTGGGTTGAATCCCTGAGAAGATCCGTGAGATCATCGCTTATCCTTTCCCCGAAGGCATCGTGCGTTGGACACGATGGTCGGGAGAGTATAGGCATCAGAAAGCAAGGGATGCAACCGGGTTCGATCCAAGCGAGTGTCGCGCTTGATGGAGGTTCAAAGCCTATCGTATGATACCTGCGAGGAGAGCGATGAAAGACTCAGACGGCGAAAACGGGGGCATGCCGAGAGCAGAACACAGATCCGAGCCGTGGAAGGAGTCCGTGGCCGAGCTGATCCGCGGCGGCGTCCATGTCGTGGACCCCTCACGAACGTATGTGGAGGGCGGAGTCCGGGTGGCCGCTGGGGTCACGCTGTTCCCGGGAACGTATCTTCTCGGTGGAACGAGCATCGAGGCGGGCTGCACGATCGGTCCGGACTGTTGGATCTGCGACACGCGGGTGGAGTCCTCGTGTGTTGTACGTTACTCGGTGCTTGAGCAGGCACGTGTGCGGGAAGAGAGCGTGGTGGGGCCGTACGCACACCTGCGAGCGGGAGCCGATGTGGGGCCCGAGGCGCGGATTGGAAACTTCGTGGAGGTGAAGAAGGCGCGTCTGGACCGCGGCGTCAAGGCGGGGCATCTGGCGTACATCGGGGATGCCCAGATCGGTCCGGGCGTCAACATCGGAGCCGGGACCATCACCTGTAACTACGATGGGCTCGCGAAGCATCGCACCGTGATTGAAGAGGGGGCCTTCATCGGGAGCAACGCGTCGCTGGTTGCCCCGGTCTCGATTGGCCCGGATGCCATCGTCGCAGCTGGATCCACGGTGACAGAGGACGTTCCTGCGTCGCACACGGCGTTTGGTCGAGCGAGGCAGGTCAACAAGCCTCGCGATCGCACCACGGAGGAGGAGAACGAAGCGGATGATCAACCGACACCTTAAGCTCATCGCCGGGAACGCAAATCCTGAGCTGGCTCAGGAGATCTCGTCCGAGCTGGCCACAGAGATCTGTCATGCCAGCGTCGACACGTTCGGAGACGGTGAGATCCGTGTTCACATCCGTGAGACGGTCCGTGGTGCAGACGTGTTTGTCCTCCAGCCCACATGCCCGCCGGTGAACGACACGTTGATGGAGTTGCTGATCCTCATTGATGCGCTCCGCCGAGCGTCGGCGAGAAAGGTCATTGCTGTGATCCCCTATTACGGCTACGCACGACAGGATCGAAAGCACACTGGACGCGTGCCGATCTCAGCCCGTCTCGTGGCCAACATGCTGGAGACTGCGGGCGCGGATCGGGTGTTGACCATGGATCTGCATGTGGGACAGATCCAGGGCTTCTTCAATATACCTGTGGATAATCTCCGGGCCGACAACATCTTCGCTGAGCACATCCACGTCGCCGAGGGTGGATGGGAGGACCTGGTCATGGTCGCGCCGGACACGGGAGCCGCCGGACGAGCGCGGCTGCTGGCGGAACGAGTCAACGCGCCGCTCTCTGTTCTCGAGAAGCGCCGCTCTGCCGATAGCCTTGAGGTGCAGGTATTGAACGTCATCGGAGATGTCCGCGGAAGACGGGCGATTCTCGTGGATGACATCGTGGCCTCCGGAGGTACATTGGTTCGTGCGGCGGAGGCTCTCCTGAGCGCGGGTGCCGTTGAGGTCTCCGCCTACTGCACACATGGTGTCTTCTGTGGAGACGCGGTGTCTCAGCTGGAGATGTCCCCCTTGAAAAGGGTTGTGGTCACCAATACCATCACCCATCATCGCGCAGTTCAGAGTGACAGGATCGAGTATGTCTCCGTGGGGGGGCATCTGGCCAAGACCATCCGGCGCGTGTTTGAGGATCGTTCGGTCAGCCAGCTGTTCCCACACTATTAGATTGGATGGATGGTTTTAGGGAGTCACAAAATGCAAACGTTGCATGTCAAGGAGCGGTCTGCCGGGAAGGCCAAGCATCTTCGAAGAGAAGGAATGATCCCTGGGGTTGTCTACGGCCCGTCCATCCCCTCGACGTCGATCGCTATCCAGAAGAGCGATCTCAAGGATCTCTTCGCGCAGATTACGAGAAGCTCGCGGATCAGCCTTGCCATCGACGGGGATGATGCTCGCACGTTCGATGTCTTCCTGAAGGTTGTAGATTACGATGCAATCACCGACGAACCGCTCCATGTGGATTTCTACCACCCGGATGTGAAGGCCCCGCTCAAACTGGACATTCCGGTTCGCGTTGTCGGGGAGTGCAAAGGCATCAAGACAGGTGGCGTACTCAACGTGCTCTTCAACACGATCAGTGTCTACGGATTAGCCAAGGATATGCCGTCCCTGATCACGCTGGACGTCTCCGATCTGGATCTGGGAGAAACGATTCATGCACGAGACATCGACTTCGGCGAGGTCGAGCCGCTTCTCCCACCGGAACGAACCATTGTGACGGTCATTGCTCCGCGCGGCATGCTTCTGGAGGAGGAGGAGACACTCGAAGGCGAGGAGGGCATCGAAGGCGGGGAGACTGGCCTGGACGAGACGACAGGAGCTGAAGGGGCGTCCGAAAGACAGCCTGGCGAGGAATAGCTTGTGGTGGCGAAGGCGGTTTTCGGGCTGGGAAACCCCGGACGGGCCTATGCGTACACCCGACACAACATCGGCTTCGAGGTGATCGATCGATATCGAACGGTCCACCGGGGCCGGGGCAAAGGGCGGATCCAAGATTCCGCCCTTGTCTTTTCGGTTCGAGGGATTCTTCTGGCAAAACCACTGACGTATATGAACGACTCGGGGCCGGCGGTCCGTTCCGTGATGGAGCGACATCGGATCTCCGCCGAGAACGCCCTTGTGGTGTATGACGATCTCGACCTCCCGCTGGGCAGGCTTCGACTATTGTCCGGCGGAGGTGCCGGTTCACACAAGGGGATGCAGTCCGTCGTCAGGGCTCTGGGGACGGAGAGATTCCCCAGATTGCGCGTCGGGATCGAGGTTCCTGGGCGCTCCGCGCCCGGGCAGGAGTTCGTGTTGGAGCGGTTTCCGCGGAGCGAGTGGGAACAGATCCAGCCCGTCCTCCTCAAGGCAGTGGAGGCGATCGACGCATTCATGACGCGGGGTATTGAGCATGCGATGACGCGATACAATCGAAACGAATAGCGGTTGCTCGATCGCGGACACAACGTATACTGTAGAGAGCTTGATGATCCGGTGGAGGAGGGTTTGATGTACGATCGTTTCTCGCGTGAGTCGATGGAGATCATCGCCATCTCACAAGAAGAGGCTGAGACCTGGCATCACAGCTACGTGGGAACGGAACACCTGTTGCTTGCGTTCACCAAAGTCCCCGACTCCGAGGTTCAGCAGTTCTTGGCATCGCAAGGGGTCACGTACGAGAGGATCTCCTCGCTGGTGGAGGAGGAGAAGGGGCGAGGCGATGTCCGTCTGTCGGCGGATGATCTCGAGCCCACCCCGCGGCTGAAGATCGTCATGAAGCTCTCCTTTGAAGAGGCGCGCCGGGCCAACTTGAACGCCATCCTTCCCGAGCACCTTCTCATGGGGATGCTTCGCGAAGGGAAGGGCACGGGTGCGACCCTGCTTCAGCAACTCGATGTAGATCTCAACAAGGCTCGCGCGTACTTTCTCCCATCCACCGGGATCGGGATGGCGGTTCGAACGCCCCGCAGACCCCAGAAACGGAAGGCAGACCTGTCCGAGTTCGGGAGGAACCTGGTGGAGGAAGCGGTGGCCGGCAATCTTGATCCGGTGATCGGACGCGATGAAGAGATGGAGCGGATCATCCAGACGTTGACCCGACGGAAGAAGAACAACCCGGCGTTGATCGGCGAGTCCGGTGTGGGGAAGACGGCCATCGTTGAAGGGCTCGCGCAGCGTATCGCGGAAGGCGATGTTCCGACCCTTCTGCAGGCCAAGGAGATTCTCGAACTCGATATGGCGTCGGTGGTGGCGGGAACCAAGTACCGAGGGGAGTTCGAGCAGCGGCTCAAGGCGCTGATCGCCAAGGTCTCGGAGTCGGACAACGTCATTCTGTTCATCGACGAGCTACAGACGGTGGTGGGGGCAGGGGGCGCGGAAGGCGCAATCGATGCGTCGTCCATTCTGAAGCCACCGCTGGCCTCCGGTGTGATTCAGTGCATCGGGACGGCAACCCTCGATGAGTATCGGAAGTCGGTGGAGAAGGATCCTGCCCTGAAGCGGCGCTTCAAGACGATTTATGTCGAGGAGCCCTCGGTGGAGGAGACGGTTCGGATTCTCAAGGGACTTCGGCCTCGTTACGAGAAACACCATGGAGTAAGAATCACAGACGATGCGCTCCATCAAGCAGCCCGGCTGACGAGCCGGTACGTGACCGACCAATTCCTCCCCGACAAGGCGATCGACGTGATCGACGAAACCTCGGCGCGGATCAAGCTCCAGGGAACGAAGGTTCCCGAGGAAGTGCGCGAGCTGCGGGACCGGGTGGAATCGATCGATGAACAGGAACAGCAAGCTGTAGAGAGCCAAGATTACGAGAAGGCTGCCGGGTTGAGGGACGAGAAGGAAGAGCTGATCGCGCGGATGCGCGAGCTGTCCACCGAAGCCTATGAGAGTGCGAGGTTGGAGACCACAGGGAAGGACATTGCGCAGATGGTCTCGGCGTGGACCGGTGTGCCGATCGGCCATGTGCAGGAAGAGGAGACGAAGCGCCTCGTTCTGATGGAGGACTCGATTCATCAGCGCCTGATCGCCCAGGATGAAGCGGTGCACGCGGTCTCGCGATCCATCCGCAGGGCCTACGCAGGGGTCAAGAACCCGAAACGTCCGGTGGGGGTGTTCATGTTCCTTGGTCCCACCGGCGTAGGAAAGACGGAGCTGTCCAAGACGATGGCGCAGTTCCTGTTCGGCGATGAAGATGCCCTGATCCGCGTGGATATGTCGGAGTACATGGAGCGGTTTTCCGTGTCACGGCTTACTGGGGCGCCTCCCGGATACGTGGGATACGACGAGGCGGGCGAGTTGACCGAGAAGGTCCGACATCGTCCCTACTCGGTGATTCTGTTCGACGAGATCGAGAAGGCCCATCGAGATGTGTTCAACATTCTTCTGCAGGTCATGGAGGATGGGATTCTCACGGACTCTCAGGGGCGGCGCGTGGATTTCCGGAACAGCGTGCTGATCATGACCTCGAATGTGGGATCAGAGTTCATCACCGATCGTGATACGCTGGGGTTCACGGATGTCGGCGACCAGTCGGAAGAATCGTACGTAGGAATGAAGGATCGTGTGACCGCCGAAGCGCGCAAGGTCTTCCGTCCCGAGTTTCTCAACCGACTGGATGACATTATCGTGTTCCATCAGCTCAATCGGAGTCAGGTGCGGGAGATCTCGGACCTCATGATCGGTGAGCTTCAGAAGAGACTACAAGAGGAGCGAGAGGTTACGCTCACGCTGGATCCGTCCGCTTGGGAGCTTCTGATCGAGCGGGGATACGATCCGAAGTACGGAGCCCGGCCGATGCGCCGTACCATTGAGCGGCTGATCGAGAACCCGATCTCCGAACAGATTCTGCTCGGGACCATTGCCAGCGGGGACTCGGTCATCGCGTCCGCGGACGGCGACGAGATGCGCTTCGTCCCGGCGACCTGAGGATGGCGTATGTCTGCGGTACCTGCGGACATCGATCGATCAAGTGGCTGGGTCGCTGCCCGGGGTGCGGAAACTGGGATACGCTTGCTGAAGCGGAGGAGATTCCGCGAGGATCTCCTGCCTCCTCCGGAGGAACCTGGCTGGGTGAAGGCCTTCGGCCCATCTCGGAGATCAGCCTGGGGACGGTGGAGCGACTCGCTTCGGGGCTGTCAGAGCTCGACCGGTTGCTGGGAGGCGGTCTGATTCCCGGGGCAGTCGTGTTGTTCGGCGGTGAGCCAGGGATCGGTAAGTCGACGCTTCTTCTGCAGATGGCCGATGCACTGGCTCGCGATGCGGGGAAGATTCTCTATGTCTCCGGAGAGGAATCCGAAGCGCAAGTCAAGCTGCGTGCGGCGCGGATCGGCGCAGACTGTGAGCGACTGTATGTGTTGTCCGAGCAGTCACTGCAGCGGATCTGCGAAGCCGTCGAGCATGTCGATCCTCTTGTACTGATCGTAGACTCGATCCAGACCACCACGGACGACCAAGTGTCCGGGGAGGCCGGCTCGGTGAAACAGCTGCGCGAAGTCGGTGCGGCTTTGATTCAGCTGACCAAGCGGAGGGGGATGTCCACCTTCCTGGTGGGGCATATCACCAAAGAAGGGGCGTTCGCCGGTCCGAAGACAATCGAGCACCTGGTGGATGTGGCCATCTATCTTGAGGGAAGCCGGCACGAGGATGTCCGCATGCTCCGATCGGTGAAGAATCGGTTCGGAGCCACCGATGAGATGGCCGTGTTTCAGATGACGGCGCACGGATTGGTGGAGATCGAGGATCCGTCACGGTTCTTCCTCGGGGACGCTCAGAGGATCCGGCACGCCGGCTCGGTGTACGTCCCTGTCCTCGAGGGGACACGCGCCATTTTGGTGGAGCTCCAAGCGCTCGTGTCACCCAACGGCGGGTATGGGATCCCACAACGACGTTGCACGGGGCTGGATGTGAACCGTGTCCTTCTCCTGCTGGCGGTGATGGAGAAACACATCGAGGTTCACATGGGGAGCGCCGATGTCTATCTCAGCCTCGCGGGAGGGCTGGACATTCGCGAAAGAGGAACGGATCTGGCGGTCGTAGCCGCTGTGTTGTCCAGCGTTCGGAACCGTGCTCTGGTACGCGATACCGCCGTCGTCGGAGAGGTGGGGCTCTCAGGTGAGGTGCGCCCCGTACGGCGGCTGAGCGAGCGGGTGACGGAAGCAGCCAAGCTTGGCATCCGACGGATCCTCGTACCGGCGGGCGTGCGGATCTCTATCCCAGAAGGAGTCGAGGCGGTGGCGGTCGAACGCGTCAGCGACGCCGTAGAGAAGCTCGAGTTCGAGTGAAACCGGAGGAAGACGAACCGTATGGACGAAGGTCCGCAGCAGAAGAGACTGAACGAGGCGGCGGCGGACGTGCGGGCCAGGATCCCGAGGGCGCCTGAGGTGGCGATCACGCTGGGTTCAGGCTTGTCCGAGGCATTCGGAGATCCCGGCCAAGGGGTCACCCTGCGAGTGGCCGAGATCCCGGGATTCCCGGTGCCCGGCGTGCCCGGCCACGCCGGAGAGCTGTGGATCGGTCCGATGGCCGGGAAGACCGTGCTCATCCAACGCGGGCGCGTGCACTACTATGAGGGCCACGGAATGGATGAGGTCGTGTTCGCTCCGCGTCTGTTCGCCTTGCTCGGCGTCTCTACGCTGATCGTCACCAACGCCTCCGGGGCGATCCGTCCGGACCTTTGCGCCGGGGATCTCGTGCTGCTGACCGATCACATCAACATGATCGGGC
>CAZQHD010000021.1:0-23526 GCA_964593295.1 uncultured Thermotogae bacterium
GACGTTTGGGAGAAGCGGGCCAGTGATTGCTCTCCTACAACCCAGATGCCGTCCCAAGCATCAACAGCAACATCAGAGGCAGAGAACGGGAGTGTTCTCTGCCAGAGCATGGTCCCACCCGCCAGCAGCGCCACGTGCCCTTCGCCGACCGCAGCCACGACGTCTCCCTGGCTGTCGATCGCGCTTGCCTTGAATCCCATCGGAATCTCACCTTGAGGATCACCGTCCAGAGAAAAGGTCATGAGACGCCCCGCGGTGAGAACGAGGAGTGTGTGCTCCATCACGGCGAGAGCCTGGCCTCCTTCCGGTAACGAAAGCGACCACAGCATCTCTCCATCGAGTGAGTAGGCGGTGACTCCGAGTTCGCCCGCTACGTAGGCAACTGTGTCGACCAGACGAACGGCATGCTGGGCATCGTCCGTCATGACCACCGCCATCTCCTTCCCGTTTGCATCGTAAACTGCCAGTCCGCTGGTTCCGACCACGACCACGCCCCACCGATTGGCATCGATGTCGCGTGCTGTGTCCCATGCGTCGTGGAATGCGGCGGTCCACCGTTCGGACAAGACCAAAGCTGGATCTGCCGAAACGATGCTCGATACCCACAGGATGACCAGCAAGACAGTCGGCGCGGTGAGGGTTCGTGTGTTGCGTTTCATCTTCTCCACTTCCTCCTCGGTTATTTCCCTCAGTATAGTGCAAACGGATAGGAAGGGATGCTTCTAGCGAGATGAGGCAGATCAGCAGAGAGGAGATCAGCCTTTTCGATCTGTCGCCCAGCAATGAACCCTCTGGTCGCCGATGGGGCGGCCTGGTTCACTGTATCAAACCAGAAAAGTGTTCTTGCCCTTGGCTCATCCGATCGGTGGACCGTTTGAAGAAGAGCTGCCGCGCTCTGAACCCAGACTCTACTCGCTTTATCGAGTGTGTCGCACTGTGTGCCCTTGTCAGCGTGGCGGATGTCAGCGCTGGTTCGCGCAGGGACGCTCACGGCTCTGTCGTCCTTGCGTCGATGTCGGTGATCCGGTCCTCATGGACGTTGAGATGATGCGTCTCTTGCACCGATCGAGGCCCCGTCTATAATGCACCCCATGGCGTGCGTGCTCATGCGCATGCGTGGCATGCACAAAGGCGGTGACATGAGTCAGATACTCTCCAGCAACGGGCGGCCGTGGACACGCCAGTACGACCCTGGCGTTCCTGAGATGATTGAGACGGCTTCGATGCCCTTGTGGGCCCTCCTTGATCAGGCAGCCCAGTCCTTCCCGCGGCGCGCGGCGCTTCACTTCTATGGGGCCAACATCTCCTACATGGAGCTCAAGGATCAAGTGGACGCTTTCGCCTCCGTACTCGCGGAGCTGGGGGTCAAGAAAGGGGATCGCGTTGCGCTGTATCTTCTGAACAGCCCTCAGTTCGTCATTGCCTACTTTGGCGCGCTCAAAGCAGGGGCTGTGGTGGTTCCCGTGAGCCCTGTCTACTCGAGCTCGGAGCTTGCCTTCCAGCTTCGGGACAGCGAGTCCAGTTTCGTCGTCTGTCAAGACGTTCTCTACAAGAACGTCGAGCGGGTCGAGGTGGATCTCAAAGCCGTCATCGTAACCTCTGTGCATGAGTACCTTCCTGCCCTCAAAGGCGTGCTCACCAAGAAGCATCCCATGCCTGACGCACCATTCGTGCACAGTTTCCAGAAGCTGCTGCGCAAGGGGAAGGGCGGCTCGCCCTGCGTGCAGATCGACCCCGATGTTGACCTGGCAGCGCTCCCGTACACAGGGGGGACAGCGGCTCAGCCGAAGGGTGTTTGCCTGACGCACACCAACCTCGTCGCCTGCGCGACACAATTGCGCGCGTTCTTCCCATCATTGATCGACGGGGAAGAGGCCGTGGCCGCATCGCTCCCTCTGTACCACATCTATGGCCAGGTAGGGGCCCTGCTCGTCGGGATCCATATCGGCGCCACATTGGTCTTGTTCACGTCGCTCGATCTTGGGCATATCCTCTCTACCATGGAGCGCGAGCGGGTGACGGTCTTCTACGGTGTCCCCGCGCTCTATGATGTCCTGAAGGATCACTCGAAGACGACCTGGGTCGACTGGAAGCGGGTCAAGCTCATCGTGAGCGGGGCAGACGCCCTTCCGGGCTCCACGGCGGAGGCTTGGGAGGCGCGAACGGGCCGCGCGATTATGGAGGGATTCGGGATGACAGAGACCTCTGGGGTGAGCCACGTGACCCCACCTCAGAACATCCGAAGAGGTTCCTTTGGGGTCCCGATCCCGAACGTGGATGCGGTCGTCGGGCATATGGAAACGAGCGAGCCGCTCCCCGTGGGCGAGGTGGGAGAGCTGTTGGTTTCCGGTCCCAACATCACCTCCGAGTACTGGCGACGCGATGAGGAGAATCAGCGGTCGTTCGTAGAGTCGAACGGACGGCGATGGCTGCGCACAGGAGACATCGTGCGCATGGACGAGGACGGCTTCTTCTACTACAGCGCGCGCACGAAGGATCTGATCAAGTACAAGGGCTTCTCCATCTTCCTTCGAGAGATCGAAGAGGCCATCCTTCAGCACCCGATGGTCAAGGCGGCGGGAGTCATCGGAGTGCGCGATCCGAAGATCAACGAGTATCCCAAGGCGTTTGTGGTGCTGCGATCCGAAGCGCGCGGACGTGTCACCGAGCGCGAGATTCGGGAGTTTCTCAAGGAGCGGCTGGCCCCGTACAAGGTCCCGCGTGTCGTCGAGTTCCGAAGCGAGCTTCCCAAAACGGACGTGGGGAAGGTTTCCCGGCGTGAGCTGAGGGAGGAGAGCGAGGCCCTTTGAACGATCGCTTCTTCGCGACAGTCGACCTTGGCAAGCGGTTCGGGGGGCTGGAGGCCGTCCGTTCGGTGGGCTTCGAAGTTCGTCGCCACGAGATTGTGGGCCTGATCGGTCCCAATGGGGCGGGGAAGACGACGGTTGTCCGAATGATCATGGGGCTTCTGCGGCCGGATACCGGAAGGGTCATGTTCAAAGGCAAGGACATCACGCGTGAGGCAATGTGGAAGCGCGTGGTGCACGGGATCACGGGAACGTTCCAGAACAGCCGGCCGATGAAACGGTTGCCCTTGATCGCCAATGTCATGGTGGCGCTCTACAATCCGCGCCTCACCCGACAAGGGGAGTGGGTGAAGACGATCCAGGCGCGTGCTCTGGACGCGTTGGAGTTCGTTGGACTATCGGACCTGGCCCTATCGCCGGCGGAATCCCTGTCCCAAGGAGACTTGAAGCGGCTGGAGATCGCCCGGGCGATCGCCACCGAGCCGGACCTTCTGCTGCTCGATGAGCCGTTCGCTGGGTTGACCGATGCTGAGACTCGCCTGCTGGCAAACTCCATTCACAGGCTGCGTAAAGGCGGGCGCTTCGGTCGGCTCCACAGTGAAGGGTGCGCGATGATCATCGTGGACCATAAGCTGTCTGAGCTGATGCGCATCGTGGATCGGGTTGTCGTGATGCATCTCGGCGAGGTTCTTGCCGACGGTTCCCCCGACGAGGTGGTTCAGGATCCTCGTGTGGTGGAAGTCTACATCGGACATGCCGGTGTGGGCGTGAGCGCACCGGAGGCAGCATGAGCCATTCCCTTGAGGTGAGCAATCTAACCGTTGCGTACGGACCTGCATACATTCTGCACGATGTGACCCTGAACGCGTGCGACCATGAGATCGTCAGCGTTGTGGGCCCCAATGGGGCGGGCAAGACCACCCTCCTTCGCTCATTGGCGGGTCTGGTGCGTTGGGAGCAGACCACGTCGCGTCAAGTGGATGTGCGTCTCGAAGGGAATGTCGTCCTCTATGGGGAGAGCATCGCGGGGTTGCCTCCTCACGAAGTCGCATCACGGGGGCTCATTCTGTGCCCGGAGAGACGCCGACCGTTTCGTGAGCTGAGTGTTCGGGAGAACCTGCTGGCAGGCGCCTACCTCATGCGTGATCGTCGCGAGGTGGCTGACCGCTTCGCTGAGGTCTACCGTCTGTTCCCGATCTTGGAGCAGAGATCACGTCAGAAAGCTGGCACCTTGTCGGGCGGGGAGCAGCAGATGCTGGCGATGGCCAGATCCCTCATGGGGCGTCCGAGGCTTCTTCTCATCGACGAACCGTCTACCGGTCTTGCGCCGATGGTCAAAGAGCCGCTGTTCGCGCGGATCCGAGAGGTCATGGAGTCTGGAGTCGGGGTGATCCTGGTGGAGCAGGATGCTGCGGTCGGCCTGTCGCTTGCGTCCAGGGGGTATGTGCTCTCCCAGGGGCGCATCGTTTCCGACGGACCGGCGTCAGAGTTGATGGGCGATGGGGTGGTTCGAAAGTCATATCTCGGCCTCTAGCCGAGTTCGGTTCGACACGTTCTGCAGATCCGCCGAGTGAAGGCGTTGCGGATGTTGCAGTGAGGACAGGTCTTCTCTAGTCGATCTCGAATCCACGGCCCTACGCCGCCGGGCATGAATCTTAGGATTCCCAGGAGCAGCAGGGCGAACACCAGCATTCGATACGCAGGAATCGCTCTCAGGGATTCGACAATCGGGAACAGAACAAAGACGCCGGCCACGGCCCCGTAGATTGTGGCGACACCGCCGAAGACCGTCCAGATGACGGGCTGAAACGACATCAGCAAGTCGAGGTTGCGAATACCGGCCACGGTCAAGAAGTGCGCGTAGAGCGCCCCGGCAAGACCTGCGGTGAACCCGGAAATCACGAACGCGAGGAGTTTGTACCGGATCGAGTTGATCCCGAGAGCTCGCACCACCGTTTCGTCCTCACGAATGGCGTGGAAGATCAGCCCCAGCCTCGACGACATGAGCTTCCACAGGGCAAAGACTACGACGAGCATGGTGCCTACGATGAGATAGTACTCCATGACCCGTGACGATGAGAGCCTGGCCAGCCCATCCAGGCCGTACTCCCCTCGTAGCTGGGGGATCATCAGCACGACCCCCGCCAGCATGAGCGGAAAAGCCAGGGTGGCCAGTGCTAAATGATGCTTCCGCAGTCGAAGACACGGAACGGCGACCACCAAGCCGACGACCGCCGCAGTCATCGCTCCGAGAGGAATCGCGGCGTAGACAGGCACGGAGAGAAGGCGATCGAAGGAACCGGTCGCGTAGGCGCCGACGGCGAAGAACAGGGCATGTCCGAGGCTGATCTGGCCTGCATACCCGGAGAGAACATCCCAGCTCACCGCGTACACGGCGAAGATCGCGGCCAAGATGACGATCCTCAGAAAGTACGTCTGCTGGGTGATCGCCGGGAACAGCAGAATCGAAGTGACGAAGAGGAGAACAATCATGCGCGTCGGGAGGGCCAGGAGTTCGCTTCGCAGTGGGCGGAGGATCGCTTTCAATCGGTACACTCTATCTCTCTTCCATGATCCCCGAACCGAAGAGGCCCTCCGGCCGGAGGAAGAACACAGCAAGCATGATCGCCAGGGCAACGGCCGTGCGCAGGAAGCTACCGCCGGGAACCACGATTCGGACAGTCACTTCGGCAAACGCCAGGATGGCCGCACCGATCAGGCTGCCCTTCAGGCTGCCAAGCCCGCCAAGCACCACGGCGGCAAGCACGATGACCAACGGGTGCATCCACATGTGGGACTCTACGGTGCGAACCGGGGCAACCGCGGCTCCGGCCAACGCTGCCAGGACCAGGCCAAGGCCGATGACGATGAGGGTCACCCGGTGAACGTTGATGCCCATCAGATTGGCAATCTCACGGTCCTGGGCGGCTGCACGGATCGCCAGCCCGAGGCGGGTTCGCGCCAAGAGAAGCCAGAGACTGACCAGGCTGATCAGCGCCAGCGCCAGCGCAGCCATCTCCTGGTATCTGACGCGCACGCCAAGGATGCGGGTGAACCCGGGAAACATCGGAGGAACGGGAAGCGATGCCGCGCCTCCGCTCAGCAGGCGAAGAACCTCTTGCAGGAGAACCGCTGTGGCCAAGGCCATGATCAGAACCGTCGTTTCCATCTCCCGAACCGGGTCGATGAACAGCTTGTAGAGCAGGAGTCCGATGACCACCACGGTTACGGTGCTTGCGATGATGGCCAGCGGCATGCCGATCCCCATCCCCAGGTAGAAGAAGATGCCGTACGAACCCAACATGAAGAAGGCTGTGTGTGCAAGATTGAGCACGCGCCCCACACCGAACACCAGAGAGAACCCCACGGCGAGCATGGAGTACATCCCCGTGAGAATCAGGCCTTGGATGAGAATGCTTGCAAGCATAAGGACAGGGAGAGACGCCCCTCCAGCAGGGGCGTCTCATCCAGGAGAATCCTATCTTTCTCTCGACCAGAGGTCGACGACCCACGGGGCGATCACAAACGGGACGGCGCCGGGGTAGCTGATCACGAACTCCGGAGCGTTGACCGGATCCGGGCGCCACGCTCGCGGCCAGACCGCACGGGCCTCTCCGTCCAGCCATTGTACGCCGACGCCGGTGACATAGCCGGGGCCCCAGACCAGATCGTGGGTCGTGGGATCAAAGACGATCCGTCCGATGGTGGCCACATGATCTGTCTCCTCAAGCGCCTCGACCACGGCGTCGCTCTCCAACGTTTCGGCCCGCTCAACTGCACTCTTGAGGATGTGGAGCGCATCGTATGTGGCTGCCGTGTAAAGTGGGAGATCCCCGAACCGCTCGATGAACGCTTCAACAAACGGGATGGTCAGTTCGGTCACAGCTACATCGCGCGCGTAGATCGCTACGGTCGACGCGTAGGCACCAGCCCCTCCAGTGTACGCGGTGAGCCAGAGACCGCTCTGCGCCATTACGTTGATCCCGACGACCGACGCGGGAATCTCTAGTTCTCCCCAGGTGCGTCCGAAAGGAATGCCCACGCGGTCGGAGAGCGCGGTGTAGATGATGTGCGCGCCTGCGCGCTCGGCGGCATCAAGCTCAGCACTGAGATCGGTGGCCAAAGCGGAGGGGCGCTGCGGCGTGCCCGCAAGCTCGCCCTCAAATCCACCCATGGCGCGCGGCGCAACGATCGTCTGGGAGACGGCTTGAACCAGACCGTCCGCCCAGGTAGCCCGCTCGGCGACCACGGCGATGCGTGGGGTGGAGATATCGAGTTCCTCGCGGAAGGTCTGTACGACGTCAGCCAGCATCAGAATGGATACCTTGGCAAGATCGGAAGACTTCACGGGCGCCACACGAAATAGGTACTTGTACCTTTCGTAGTCGACATCCACTCGGCCGCTCAGTAGGCCATCCGCGGCGGCTCCGACGATGAGGAATGGAACCTGATGCTCCGCAGCCGTGGTCGTCATGGCCATGACCATCTCGGTGCGGAATCCCCCCACGAGGAAGTCGACCGAGCCGATGACCCGTTCCACGGCGCTGACGGCGTCGTCCACACTTCCTTCCAGCTCATTGCTATCCACTTGAACGAGTTCGATTTCGTAGACTTGGTCTCCGATGACAAGGCCGCCCGATGCGTTGATCTCCTCGGCTGCCATGACCGCGCCGTACCAGTGATGCTGGCCCTGCATTGACGTCATGGGACCGACGACGCCGATGCGGATGATCTCGCTCGACGCAACCCCCCCCCACGCGAGGAGAGCGATTGCGACAACACAGACAAGACGTCTCACGCTTGTACCTCCGCTTGCTCAGATGGGCAGAGTGTACACGCAGAGGCCGGACCGTCCAACAATGCGCCGAGCCCTGCTATCTGCTTCGGAGGATGGTGTAAAGCCGCTCCCGGCATTCTGTCGAAGGTGTTAATGTGGCGGCTGAGCGTGCGCGCAGCAATGTGGGGAAGGGCGGCGCGTAGAGCGTTAGAGCCTTGGCGGTCAAGTCCTAGGCTTCCTCAAGCGCTGCGACTGCGTGCCAGGCGTAGGAGTCGTGAACCGTGATTACCAGGTGATCCAGGGGTAAAGCCCAAGAAGAACCCACGCAGCCAGAAACGCTGTGGGCAGGAGCAGGCTGCTCAGTCGTCCTACAAGTCGTCCTAGAGGGCCAACGCGGCGCAGCTCAGGGTACCAATCGCAGCTTCGCATCGATCTGCTCGGCATCTGGATCTCCTGTCCCAGCCGGAAGCGGAAGCTGTCGCGATGGAACTCGATCCCCGCGAACTCCTGCTCAAGCTGACGCAAGAAACCTTGCCACAACGCAAGGTCCCTGCCCAGGCGGTACTGCATTGCCCCCCACGTAGCCGTGATCACGAACCCCAGTCCGGCGACGCCTGTGGCAATCCATCTCCATCCTTCGAGCCATGTGGCTGAGATGGAGAATGCCCCGATGGCGAGCAGCACGCTGCTGGAAAGGAGGCTGAGTCCGATCGCTCCCCAGTAGACACGCTCCTTCCCCGCACACGTGACGGTCGTTGCTTGGTATACCGACAGCAGTTCATGAAGCTCCATCGTTCGGTTCCTCCCCCGCGCAAGCTTAAGGATCGTCTTTGAGAGTACGCCTACACCCTACGCCGGAGAAAGGATGAGGGTTTCCCAGGGGAGGGACACGCGTCCTCAACACGCGTTGAACTCGTTGTGAGCAGCTCGTCCGTGCCCGAGCTTGCCAGAGACGCTTGTCCTCTTCTAGAATGGCTCAGTCAATTCTGGGAGATCTCACGATGGATGCATCGACACCTGACGGTCCAATGCGGAGCCGGCCACGGGTCGGACCCTGCGATTCGACCCGGCAAGTTCTTCACGAACTTGCCTGTGCGGCGCTTGCCCAGACTCCGTTTCGCCGAGCCCTCATCACGCTCTACGAGCATCCGATCCAACTCGGGGTGCACTCACTTGTTCGCGTCATCGCGTTCGGGGCCGCCGGCCTCTCTGAATTGGACGAGGCACACGTCCATGCACTCCTGGCGAGAGGTTGGGATGTCAACTCGGCACGTTTCTCTCACGAGTACAGGATCGGTTCGGCGTACTACATCCCGCAGTCCTGTGGCTTGGAGGACGTCCAGCCCCGCGTGCTGAGTCGAAGGCGGTTCGTGCGCGGCAACGGCTGGTGTGCCGGCGATCTGCTCTTGGTTCCGCTGCCCGGCGCCGAGGGGTGCATCGGCTCGCTCTCCGTAGATGATCCTCGGGACGGAGCGATGCCGAACCCTATGACGCTGAATACACTCGAGCGGCTGGCTCGGCTCGGCGAGGCCGTGTTGGCGAGCCCCGTGGGACGATCGTCCGACGATGAGACCGCGGAGAAGCTCACCCTGTTCTCCTTCTTGGCCGAACACTGCATGGTGGGGCTGCTCGTGACGAAGGATGAGCAGGTGGACTACGTGAACCGTCGTGTGGTTGAGCTCTTTGGGTATGCCCGCGAGGAGCTTCGTGCGATGCGTCCGTGGTGGCAGGTCATCCATCCCGAAGACCGTCTTGGACTCACGGAGCGAGCGACGAGCCGGGACGGCATTCGTGCGCGGGCCATACGAAAGGATGGCTCTCAAGTGTGGGTGCTTGTGAGGACGTACGAACTTGAGTTGAATGGGCAGGAAGCGCATCTGGTAGATCTGTGGGACATCAGCGAGCAGATTGAGACGGAGGGTGCGCTCAAGCAGAAGGCGCTCCGTGATCCATTGACCGGTTTGTACAATAGACATTACTTCGAGGAGAGTATCCGCGCTGAGCTCCGTCGGGCACGACGCTACAACCGATCGTTCACGTTGGTCATGGCGGACTTGGCGGGGTTCAAGCGAGTGAATGACTCGTTGGGACATGCCAAGGGGGACGAAGTCCTCCAGTCCATCGCCGCTGTGTTGAAGGCGGCAGTCCGGGAGAGCGATTGGCTCGTGAGATACGGAGGAGACGAGTTCCTGATTGTCCTGCCGGAGACCGCCTCTCCTGTGGACATCGTGCTTGCCAGGCTGCAGACAGCGGTTGCGGACTGGACCCGGGAACACCTTCCGGCGATCCGGCTCTCGCTGGACGTCGGTCGAGCCACCTGGACGCCTGGGTGCGAACGGTCTGTGACAGATCTTGTGCGTGCGGCTGACGCGAGCATGTACGAGGCGAAGCGAGCGTCTGCCTCCGCCGCGTAGCATCTGGAGTTCTTGGACGTATCAGATCCTTAAGAAGCCAGCAGTTTGCCTTGTCGGTTGACGCGAGCTCGAACGCGCAACCTGCTGCTCTTCGCTTCTGCTGGAATCTGTGTGATCTCCGACCATCCCTCCTTTCTGCAGGCCAGAGGGGCGAGTTTCGCTTCGGGATGCATCGTGATCGACTCGTGAGAGCCTGATCGATGCCGCGGGCATCCCGAATACACAAGTGGAGCAGGAAGTCTGTGGAGGGCCCAGAGGCTCAGGAATCTTCAGCCAGCTGCCCGCGGTGGGGGGTGAGGCTTTGGCCCAGTTGAGTGGCCCTTTCTGGACAGCCTGGCCGATGGCGACCGCTCCTCGAAATGAAGAAGAGAAGGAATCGTCGCACCCCTGGCCGCCGACGAGCAGCTCTCGAAGCACTTCAGACCACTCTGCTGTTACGTCGTGCTGTGAGTCAGCGTGCCTGCCCCCTCATACGACGCTCATGGTGTCTTGCGCGGTGTCCGATGGTGCGGATTCTCTTGACATGCCGGGTGCTTACTTGACATGGTATTGACTTTGTGTAGCCGAAGAATATAGACTGCTGAGCGTACAGGTAGGATAGGAGGACCGATTGCGGTAGGACAGCTGACGATCTATCCACCAACTACCAGCTTGAACCGGCATGTACATGTGGGCGGCGGCTCTATACGCTTCATCGAGACGCTATCCTAGGCACTGGGACAACCTAGGGAGGTGGTGCATCGCATACAGCTAATACCGGAAGCGGCAAAACTGAGCTTGAAGATCTCAAGGAGGACGAATGCGATCGAAAGTCAAAGCGATATGGGTAGCGCTGATGGTGTTGGCGCTGGGAGCCGTTGGAGCTGCACAAGTCATGAACCCAGATGTGGTGACGTGGGCGACGAGTTGGGCGGCAGATACGATGGACCCAGCAGGAACGTACTATGCGGTGGGACTGTCGGGCGCACAGAGTATGTATGACTCACTGGTGATCTATGCAGCCGATGGAAGCTTCATCCCAGTGTTGGCAACGGAGGTCCCGACTCAAGCAAATGGGTTGATCAGCGAGGACGGCCTAACCTACACATTTCCGATCCGGGAGGGCGTGAGGTTCCACAACGGTGACCTGATGACACCGGAGGATGTGGAGTACTCGATCGAACGCGCGATGGTCCTCGATCCGCCGGGAGGGCCGGTCTGGTGTATCTTGACTCCGCTTATCGGTGTCTCATCAACAAGGGACGGAGAAGAACTCCAGGTTACTTTTGAGCAGATCGACGCTGCCGTGGAGGTGGAGGGACAAAATGTGATCTTCCATCTTAGCAATCCTTACCCTCCCTTCTTGGACGTCATCGCCGGAACTTGGTGCTCCATCGTGAACAAGGACTGGGTCATTGAACAGGGTGGATGGTCCGGTACTGCGGCTGACTGGATGGACTACAATGGCATCAAGAAAGAGGACTCGGTTCTCTACAACGCGGTCATGGGAACAGGGGCATTCAAGTTCGTCCGATGGGAGAAAGGTGTAGAACTTGTCATGGAGCGGAACGCGGATTACTTCCGCGAGCCGGCCAGATTCGAACGAGCGATGATCCGCAGTATCCCAGAGTGGAGTACGCAGAAGCTCTTGTTCCAGCAGGGCGTCATCGACTTCATGGCTCCGCCGCGGGACGTGCTCGCTCAGGTTGAGGCGTTGGAAGGAATCTCCATTGTGAATGTTCTGACGCCTTCTGTCTACGCGTTGGTGTTCAACCAGGACATCAACACGGCTTCAGAGTTCATAGGCAGCGGGACGCTCGACGGAAATGGGATTCCAGTAGACTTCTTCACGGACATCAATGTCCGCAAAGGGTTCAACTACGCATTCGATTGGGATGCGCTGATTGATGACGTATGGGCTGGCAATGCCCGTCAGCTCCGCGGCCCGATCCCTGAGGGCGTGCGGCATCAGAATCCGAATCAGGAAGTCTACACCCTCGATCTAGAGAAGGCCGAGTCGTACTTGCGAGCAGCTTGGGATGGCGCCGTTTGGGAGCACGGCTTCAAGATGGTCGTGCCCTACATTGAAGGACATGGGGATCAGCAGGCTTCGATTGAGATCCTCGCGGCAAACCTGCGAAGCCTCAATCCACGCTTCGTGATCGAAACGCAAGCGCTTCTTCACTCGAAGTACGTTCCGGATCAGGACCGTCGTGTCTTCCCGATCAACGTCTCGCAGATGGATGGTGACTTCCTCGATCCCGACAACGCGGCGGTCGCCGTCTTCATGGAGGGCACCCACGGGCACGGGCTCCGTGCAAGCATCACTGGCTATACCGAGCTTGTCCAACGGGGGCGCTTTGAGGCCAACCCTGAAACAAGAGAGCAGATATACTTCTTGCTTCAGCAGCTCGCGTACCAGGACGCTATCGCGATCTTCACTGTGCAGCCAACATACGCTGTGGCGACCCGCGACTGGCTTCAGGGATGGTATGCGCATCCGCCTCAGTGGCCGATGGTCCCCTACTTCTACCCGCTCTGGAAAGAGTAGAGCCGGGAGGTTTCCTTCTTGTGAGGGCAGTCGTTATGGCTGCCCTCACATCGCTGTTCAGCAGGACTGAACTCAGAGAAGGAGAGCGCGGAAAGCAGAAGAGAGTAACCTAGATATCCGGGCTGCAATCCCGTGATCCTTGTCAGTCGTTGTTGCTCAGTCTGGGTGTGCGGGCAGGAGGTGGAAGTGGGGGTCTACATAGCGAAGAGGCTACTGAGCCTTCCTATCGTGCTCATTGCAATCACATTGGTGATCTTCGCGCTGATGCAGGCGCTCAGTCCGTATCAGAGAGCCGTCACATACGCCAGTGATCCTTTCAAGCTTCGCGAGGGAGATCTTGAGACCATCATCAGGCAGTACGGGCTCGATGATCCCCTCCATGTCCAGTATCTCCGCTGGATGAGGAATCTGTTGCGCGGAGACTTGGGGTGGTCTGAGACGGCCAGTATGCCGGTCTCGGAAGCATTTGCACGGTACCTCCCAGCGACGCTCGAACTCACCATGCTGTCCCTTGTATCACAAGTCATACTCGCTGTCTATCTTGGCGTCGTAGCGGCAACGCATCAGAACAAGCTCATTGACCATCTCCTGCGTGTTTTGGGAATCGCAGGTTGGTCCTTGCCTACCTATGTCGTGGGCATTGCGCTGCTTGGTGTGTTGTTCGGTGTGTTCGGGCTGTTCCCGCCGGGACGACTCGGCTATGAGGCATCGGAGATCGTGAAGTCCACGATGTTCATACAGCATACCGGGATGAACACCATTGACGCCATTTTGAATGGCAATCTGTTTGTCCTGGGGGATGCCCTTCGCCATCTCTTCCTCCCAGTGCTGACGAGCGCACTTGTTGGGGGGGCGCTCATCCTTCGCGTCATGCGATCGTCGATGCTTGAGACGCTGAAGACAGACTATGTCAAAACCGCACGAAGTAAAGGGCTGTCGGAGGGGAGGGTGATTCGAAAGCACGCCTTCAAGAACGCACTCATGTCCGTGATGACGATCTCTGGCATGACGATTGCGACCATGCTTGGAGGAGCCGTCGTGACAGAGACAGTGTTTGATTATCGAGGGCTGGGGTTGTGGGTCTCCACGGCCGCGACCCAATTGGACTTTCCCACCATTGTGGGCTTCTCCCTTTTCACCGCAGTGATCATGGTGGGGGCCAATCTTGTGGTGGACATCATGTATGTTGTCATCGATCCGAGAATCCGCTTGACATGAAGACTCTAAGGAAGCTAAGGTCGAATCCGCTGGCAATCACGGGCATCCTTCTGCTGCTGTTCTTCCTTGTGGTTGCCGCGCTTGCACCGAGAATCGCGCCGCCATCTTATGACCCGTACAGAATCCCACGGGCTGGCTATAGCTCAGTGCCGAAACCCCCTTCTGCAGAGCATCCGTTCGGAACGACACAGGGACAGTATGACATCCTGTATGGCGTTGTCTGGGGAACGCGTACGGCTTTCAGGGTTGCGCTGATGACCACCCTCAGCATCACACTGATCGGTTCATTTCTTGGCGTCATCGCTGGTTTCTATGGGGGAGTGGTGGATAACATCATCATGAGGATTGTGGATGTGGCGTTGAGTCTCCCGCGCCTGATCGGAGCGATCGTCGTTGCCTCGATCCTCGGCAAGGGCCTTTACGAGGCGGTGATTGCTCTGATAGCGTTTGGCTGGATGCCGTACGTTCGTGTCGTTCGTGGCGAAGTCCTAAGCGTGAAGGCGTCGCAGTACGTTGAGGCAGCGAGGGCACTGGGGGCATCCGATCTCAGAATTGTGGTCAGACATATCTTGCCGAACATTGTCTACCCTGTGCTGGTTCTCACGTCGATGGACATGGGCTCCATGGTCCTCTGGGTTTCCACGCTCAGCTTCCTCGGCCTCGGGCCTGAGATCGGCTACGCAGACTGGGGCCAGTTGGTTAGCTTCTCTAGAGACTGGCTTATCGGCGTTCCGGGTGACGCATTCCAATACTGGTACACTGCTTTCTTCCCCGCGTTGAGCATCACACTGTTTGTCCTGAGCTGGGGATTGATCGGAGATGCACTACGGGATGCTTTGGACCCGAAGCTTTGAGCAAGACTACCTCATGAGAAGAACAGGCAAAGCATGACGGAGGCATCATGACTCTGGATCAATGGCTGGAAATGGTCTCACGAAAGATATCTGGTGAGAGTGCCAAGAGATACGTCGAACGCGTTGCGGTGTTCGATCGGACGCAAGCTTCGTCAGGATACGATGCGGCCCTGGAGATGATCAAAGAGGCACTCGCTCGGGCGGGATTGGAGACGAAGGTCCACGACTACCCAGCCGACGGCAGGACCAAGATACACGATTGGACTCTCCCTATGGCCTGGGAGCTTGAGGGCGGTGAACTCACGCAGTTGACCCCTGAACCCGCTTGCTTAGGAAGAGCTGACGAGAATCGATCTCTTGTCTGTACGCGATCTCCAGCAGGGGTCTTCGAAGGGCCCTTGGTGCATGTGGGAGCCGGCATCCGCTCCAGTGACTATGAGGAGATCGATGTACAGGGCTGCTTCGTTCTGGCAAGTGGCTCGGCCATGCAAGTCGTCCGTCAGGCTGCCCCACGGGGAGCCGTCGGGGTTGTGCTGTATCCAGATGCTGAGCGGGCGCTGGCATCACCGCATCTTCGTGTAGACCATCGTCTGAGGCCGACTCCATTGGAACTAGCCTCTCTCATCCCGGCGTTCTCAGTCTCGAAGTGGTGCTCTGATCAGCTTCTGGCTTCTCTGGAGAGAGACACTGTGCGTTTGAGAGGACGCATCTCTTCGAGGTTCACCACGAATCGACTGAAGGTGCTGGAGTCTTCGATTTCTGGAACGGATGAGGGGCTTGAAGAGATGCTGTTGGTTGCACATCTATGTCATCCACGACCGTCAGCAAACGATAATGCATCCGGAAGTGGTCTCTTGGTCGAGCTGGCGACACAGCTCGCATCTCTTGCCCAGGAAGCTGCGCCAAGAAACACGATCCGTTTTCTTTGGGTCCCGGAGTTCTCCGGGTCCATTGCGTGGTCTGTTGATCACCCCGAGGAACTGGGTCGAACCCTAGGTGTCGTGAACCTTGATATGGTTGGAGAGTCTCCGGAGTCAATCGGCGAGCCACTTCGAATCTACCGTGCTCCAAACTCCATCCCGACGTTCCTCAATGCATGCATCGAGCCTATCATGCGCAAGATTGCGCAGAGGTCCCGAGATCTGTCCCCCCTCATGGTTAAGGGATCTCAGCATCGCAGCACGGTGTTGCCACAAGGATCCACACGCCCCCTACACTGGGTTCTTGATCTTCCCGCGGCGGGTAGCGATCATCTTGCATTCATGGCCGCTCCGTACCGGATTCCCGCGTTCATGATTGCCCATGAGGATCCGTTCTGGCACACAAGCATGGATACTGTCGACAGAGTGGATCCGGCCCGCCTCGGGCATGTTGGATGTCTTGCTGCTGTACTTGCGCTACTTCCAACCATTGTCCGGGATGAGCCAGAGCCGTTTGTCCGCTGGACGATGCAATACGCAGTTCAAGAGCTTGCTTCGGTAGATGATGTGGCTGTAAGCGACGGAGAGACGCTTGGGCGAAGCGTGTACCAAACTGCACTGTGTTTGGCGACGCAGAGACTTGACCATCTCCGCGCGTTCCTCAATCGGCACTCTGTGGCCCCAGAGATCAACTGGGCGGCCATGTCAGATGTGCTTCGCTCATACCACGGGGTCTTGCTTGAGTCCGCTGTGCACTCAGTCGCGGGATCAATGAGCCAGGCGACACCGCGAAAACTGATCGACGGGCCGCTGTCATCCTACTTCATGGAGGGGCTGTCCGAGGAAGATGTGGCGTTCCTTGAGGAAAGGCTCTCGGCTGATGGCCGACCCATGACTGAGTTTCTACTCCAGCTCTGCGATGGCTGTCACAATCTTGGTGAGATCTCAGCGTTGCTTTCCCTGGATCTTGGCAGGTTGACTCCCGAGGACGATGTCCTCAGGGCACTTAGGCTGCTTGCTGTGGCAGGGTATGTCGAGCTCGCTTGATGGCGGCGTGAGTCGTACGTCGGAAGGTTCGGCCGAGCGTTGCCTCAAAGGCTCATGAAGGTGGACGTACGCGGGCACGGAAGGAGACGTTTGTATGCGAGGGCATAGAATCGTAGTGGTCGATGTGTTCACCGACAAGCCGTATGCGGGAAATCCGTGCGCAGTGGTCTTCGATGCTGAGGATCTCTCTTCAGGACAGATGCAGGCGATCGCGAGGGAGATGAACCTTCCGGAGACCGTGTTCTTGTCGCCATCTACGCACGCCGCCTCCAGTCTGAGATACTTCACGCCTCACAAGGAACTACCCTTTGCAGGACATCCCACAATCGGAGCAGTGCACGCGATGTGCAAGGAAGGGCTGATCGTCACATGTTCACCGGAGCTTACTGTTCGATTGGATCTGCCCAATGGAGCGATGAGTGTCAGCATTGAAACAATGCGGGAACGCGGCCCACGGATCATTATGACACAGCCAGCGCCCACTCGAGGTGCGCTTGTAAGCCCAAGTGAATCAATGGAAGCGCTTCACCTGGATCGCAAACAGCTTGTGGGTGACCCAGCTCCGCAGGTCAGGGGCGTAGGAGTTCCGTTTCTGATGATTGGCGTAAGAGATGCATCGATCCTGATGTCGATCTCGCCGGATTGGCCTTTGCTCAGGCAGTTGTGCCGGCAAGCAGACTGTGATGCGTTATACATATACGCTCCTGATGAGCGCAGCTTCGATGTCGATCTGAGTGCCCGGCTTCTCGATCCGTTCGCTGAGTTTGAGGACCCATTCACAGGATCGGCTTGTGGGGCGATGGCTTCACTGGCTCTTGAGGCAAGCTTGGTGAAGTCGAGAGAACTGGTTGTGCAGCAGGGGGAGAGCGTTGGGCGCATTGGCCGCGCGAGCGTCGACCTATCCTGTCACGATGGGACCATCCGCGTGGGAGGAAGCGCCGTCGTTGTTCTCACAGGATACCTTGAGCGAGTACCATGCAGTGCGACTGCGCTTCGAAAGGAGGAGTAAATGACAGATAGATGGTTGCTCGATGCTGAATCGCCCACTGACTACCACAACGTGCAGTATAGACCTGGACGTGAGTTCATCATCCGACTGAACACGGGTGCGGATGTATGGCTGGCGATTCAGCGCTTCGCCATCGAGAACCAGGTGCGATTCGCCAAGCTACACTCAGCCTTTATGGGAGGACTCCAGCCGGCTCGCTTTCTGGTCTGGACGCCGGACACGCAGGACCCATCAAACTGGCATCACGAGAGCGAGATGGAAATCAGCAACCTCAGCATGATTTTGGCTCTGGGAGGCATGATTCATCTGCGGCAGAGAGATGGAAAGGAGGAACCATTCCCGGCCATTCACTTCGTGGCTGGTGGCGCCTGGAATGTCCCCACATTGGGAGGTCATCTGCTTCCCGGTTCCATTGTGAAAGGGGCGTTCGAGCTGTTCGTTACGGAGGTCAATGGGATTGAATCACTCTATGGGCCATTGCTTGGCGACGAATACCCAGAAAGCTGGTATCGACCGAGCACAGGCTAGACTCACTTTGGGGCTTGATACGGTATCCTCTTTGGATCAGTGGAGGCTGTCTGAGTCCGCGGGTGAATACGGCTCCAAGCGGAGAAGGATCGTCTCGATCGAGATCAATATGGGTTGCGTCCCGGAAACGCATTGTACATGCGTGCAGCAGCCAGAAACGGACACAGAGAAGCAGGGCAGGGGAGCATGTCAGATTGTCGATCAAGGAACAGGCCCCAACTCCAAATTCAGGGACTGGCGATGTGTGAGGGGTGCCGAGCAGACGATCTTCTTACCAGAGCGTCGTTGCCTTTCGCCAAGGGGGAGCTTGGTTGACGCACGCGATGAGCACCTCACTCGTCAACGAGCACCGGCGTCTCTTGCGGGGAGCGAGACGACGGGTTCAATGCTGCCGGTTGCTCTGTGAACGAACGGCTAGCGGAACCGTTTGTCAAAGCTTGCCCGAGCGAACGGCCAACGTGTTGGGGGTGTGCTGGGTCGTGCTGAGGAGAGATGGAGTAGATCGTTTGCATTCCCAGGGGGCACTCTCATAGTTGTCCTGAAGAGGCCGAATGGCCAGAGTTTCTCTGGCCTGGATGGGTAGTGGAGGATGAATGCCATGCCATTTGAAACAGTGGGGGAGCCGAAAAGGAAGAGCGCACTTGTAGTGGAGCAGATACTGTTAGCAATACAGAGCGGTGAGTTCGAGCATGGAACGAGACTCCCTTCCGAAAGAGAGCTCTCCGATGAGATGGGAGTGAGTCGCAACTCCGTCCGTGAAGCACTGACGGCCCTCAAGTTGATTGGAGTTCTGGAGACTCGCACCGGAGCGGGATCATTCGTCACAGTTTCCAGAGTCCCGAGTTTCGACACGACGCTCATCCTGGATGAGCTTCTCGGTGAGGAGGACCTGGTGAAGGTCTGGGAAGCCAGGAGGGAGATCGAGATCTCCCTGGCGAAACTAGCTGTGGAACGTGCTGATGCGGCGGGGCTGGCGAACGTTCGAGATGCCCTGAGGAGGCTCGAAGAAGCAATCTCGGAGGAGTTGGCAGTCGAGGAGTACCTCCTTCTCAACTCTGAGTTCCATGCTTCGATCGCTGAGTGTGCTAGCAATTCGCCGCTTCGTGATGCGTACAGCATTCTTGAGCGGTTTACTCGCGAAGAGATGGAACGAGCACCACATCGCGATTTCATCAGAAAGGGGATGCGTGTGTCCCAAGGAGATCACGAACAGATCCTTGCAGCCCTGATCTCGGGGGATGTAGAACGCGCAGCAGACGCGGTTCGCATCCATTACGGCGGGCTTGAGCGGTTTATCCGATCTCAGTACGTTCGGGAGAACACGGCACTGCTATCCTCTGAAGAGGCTTAGTCATCGTCCTGCAGCAGCATGACTCTGCTGTCTGAGTGCGTTTAGGTAGAGCTTCTTCAGGCAGATGATCAACTGGACCTCTGGTTCTATAGCAGCTCCCCTTTCATCGCTTGGACCAGTGCAAGACTGTCGTGTGTGTGATCCTTCAGTACTGCGCTGTGGAGCTCATCGGCTGCCGCCTGTGCCTCCGCACGGATGAGATCCTCACTGAACGAGAGCACGCGTCTGCCCCGCATGAGAATGCGCCCCGCAACGATGACGGTGTCAACTTCATGGCCAGTCGCCGCATAGACAAGATTGGGAACGATATTGCGAATGGGGGCCAAGATGATCGGCGAGAGGTTGAGCTCACTCAGGTTCACCAGAATGACGTCGGCCTGTTTTCCGACCTCCAGAGAACCAATGCTATCCCCCAAGCCAATGGCACGCGCACCCTCGATCGTAGCCATACGAAGCACATCCCATGCAGGCATTGCTCGTGGGCTTCTGGACGCGATCTTGTTGAACAGCGCCGTCAGTCTCATCTCATTGAAAATGCTGATGGAGTTGTTGCTGCTGGCAGCGTCTGTGCCCAATCCAACATGGCCGCCTGCCTCATGGAATCGTCTCGCAGGCGGAACGATTCCATCGACAAGTGCGATGCAGGCAGAGCAAAGACCCATTGACGAACCTCGCTTGACCATCAGATCGACCTCTGCATCGGTTGCCTCGGTAAGATGAACTGCGAAGAGCCGATCGTCAATGCAATCGATCGAATCAAGATAGGGGATCGAGCGCATTCGGTATCGCTTGAGTATCTGGTTAGTCTCGCGGTCGCCTTGCGCGACGTGCATGTGAATCATGCTGCCAAGCTGCTCGGCGCAGGACCTCACGCGTACAAGCTGATCAGAGGTAACCATGTCCGGAGCCTGAGGTCCTAGCATGACCGTGATTCGCCCATCTTGTGCACCGTGCCACGTCCTTGCGAAGGCGACAGCGATCTCGATGCTTTCATCTCCTTTCTCCTGATCAAATGCGTAGACTTCGCCTGACGTATCAGCCATGGCATTGTCGGCCAATGAGTTGATGCGTGGTGCTAAGCGAGCCCGAAGGCCAACCTTACTGTAGAACTCTGCCCATCCCGCCACCGGAGACTGAAAGTCCATGATGGTCGTCGTCCCGGCTTTCAGGGCTTCTAAGACGTGAAGGCGTGTTCCTGCGAGCTGCAGATCTTTAGTGAGGGCTCGCGAGAATGGAACAAGAGCATTGCCCATATACTCAGGAACATCCTGAGCGACTCCTCGAAGCAAGGACTCAGAGCTGTGCGTGTGGCTGTCTATCAAGCCAGGCAAGACTGCCTTGCCAGAAGCATCGATGGTGACGGGAGCGGCGAACTTTGATGAGATCTCGTCTGTGCTTCCCACACCGACAATTCCTGTCCCCCGAACCGCCAGAGCACCATCCTCTATATAGCCGACACCACGTCCCGCCATTGTGAACAGGTGACCATGAAGAATGAGTGCATCAGCTTGCTGCTCCATAGTTTCCTCCCGCGTTCATGAAGAACTGGTATGTCTGAGTTGTACGAACCGCAGGCCGGCAATGGGCTGGCAGATGGCGCAACTCGATACTCAGAGAAACCGCAAGTGGACACATTCTGGAGTATACACGATCTGGTAGGATATGTGGACCGGTGGCGTTCTGAAGGTGCCGATGGAGGAGAACTACCTGCTTCGCAGTCAGCCCAATGGCGTCTGTCAACGCCGGGCTGTAATTGACCCGATATCGCCGACTTAGGATTGACCCGCCTCCTTGTTTGATTCGTCGTCTGGCTTGCCGGTTGCAGTGGATAACGATATGCGACCGAACAGCCCTGCCCGTTTCTTCTCCTTCAGTCTGTAGCTCTTCCCACGGATGTTGAGGATGTGGCTGTGGTGCAGCAGCCGGCCCAGGATGGTCGTCGCCACGACCGGGTCGCCAAGTACGTCTCCCCACTCGGCGAAGCCTTTGTTCGAGGTGAGGAGCATGCTGCCTCGCTCGTAGCGCGCCGAGACAAGAGCGAACAGCAGCATGGCTGCCGTGCGGTCGTACGGCCAAACGCCAAACTCGACTACGATCAACACCTTCGGCGACAGGTAGACACGCATTCGCCGGTCCAGCCGACCTTCGCTGTTCGCCCGCCGGAGACCCTCGATCAGGGCGTGGGGCTTGACGAAGTACACGCCGTAGCTATGCTCAATCGCCTGAACCCCCAACGCCACAGCAAGATGCGACTTCCCAACCCCCGGAGGCCCGAGCAGGAGACGTTGGCCGCATCAGCGACGAACGACAGCGTAGACAACTCTCGCACCTGACGTTCATCGATCGAGGGCTGGAACGAGAAATCGAACCCCTCAAGAGTGCGACGTAAGGGGAAGTGAGCGAGCTGGGTACGAGTCACCAGATAGCGTTCCCGGCGGGCATGGTTCTCTACTGCCAACAGGGCGGACAGAAGTTCGGCGCAGGAGATTTCCTTGCGTGCTGTCTCGTCTAGTCTCGACTCGATGACGGCGGCCGCTTCGGTCAGCCCAACTGCTCCAACTGCGCTTGTGCCTGCAGCAATGCCATCATCTCACGATCACCTCCTCGCCGAGAGTCGAGTACTCTCACAGAGATCTCTGCTCCACCCCGATCTGCCCCACCTGGAACGCCACCGGCGATCGTCGCCGCTTCTCGTTACCCAGAGGCAAGCCCTGCCACTCTTCCACTGTCCGGGGATCGTCAGTCGTTGCCCTCGGCGCTGGGCACGCGGATGCAGGGCAATCCGCTCCTCCCCTGAGAAGATCGACACCATGTCGCCATCCGCGCCACTTGAACTCTGCAGCCGGCCCATTGCCAGGGGACGCCGTACCAGGCGATCCCGTGGCGGACGTAGCCATCACGTCCGACGGTTCGCTCATCTCGCAGGAAGCTTGCCAACCTCGATTGATCAGGCAGCAGCATCAGCTTCGCTCGTTCGGTCTCGCAGCGATCCACCGCACGTTCATGGGTTGTGCCGTGGATGCGAACATCGGCAACGGTGGCGATCCACTGCATCGCTTGTCGATTGAGGTCGGCAAGATCCACGAACCGAGCGCCGGGCCAGAAATTGCCTTCCACGTAGCCGACACCCCGCTCGACCTTGCCTTGGACTGGCCCGGTACGGACGACACAGCTTGACCTCGAAGCCCAGTACCGCGGAGAAGTCGATGAACCGCTCGTTCCGCACAGGGCGCCCCTCACCATCTCGATGTACCACCACCAGCTTGGTGTTGTCGTACAGACACCGTTGTGGAACGCCTCCGAAGTGTTCGAAGGCGTGGATGTGGCAGCGCAAGAACGTTGCTGTATCGGCTCGTTCGATGAACTCCACGTACAGGGAACGTGCCCAAGACACGATCATCACGATGCCCCCACGGAATGGTCCTTGCCGTCTGGAGTGCGGTACGTGTATCGCCCGAAGACGACCTGCAACTGTTCCCCGGGTTCGGTCTCTTAACGCATGGTGGCTGTCTGATTCCGACGTTGTCGCGACGGGGCGACGTAGTCTTTGAGAATGGTGCAGCCTCCGGTGTATCCTTGTTCCCGGATCTCACGCAGGAGCACGACATAGTTGTCGGCACCGTGCGACAATCGGTGACCTTCACCCCTGAATCCGGTCCAAACATAATGTCAGAATTGACACGACTGACATTTGGGGAGGAAGGCACGCATGCGAACGACACGGTTCTCCGAGACCGAGATCATCTACGCTGTGAAGCAGGTAGAGGCGGGGATCTCGATCAAGGAGATTGCCCGCAAGTACGGGGTTTGCGAGAATACAGTCTACCGATGGCGCAGGAAGTACGACGGGTTGAGTCCTAGCGAGCTGAAGCGCCTCAAGGAACTGGAACGGGAGAACAGCCAGCTGAAGAAGCTGGTTGCTGAGCTAAGCCTGGACAAGCAGATCCTTCAAGATGTCCTGCAGCGAAAACTCTGAAGCCTGCACGCAAGCGGAAAGTAGAGTCCGAACATGTGGCGTAACGAGCTGCTGAGCGAGCAGCGTCTTGAAGAAAGCGACCATCGCTGCCATCT
>CAZQHD010000022.1:0-821 GCA_964593295.1 uncultured Thermotogae bacterium
GCCGATGCGGTTCACCCTCTACGATCGCTCCGGCTGTGAAGGGACGGTCCTCGACCAATGGACGGAGGTGTTCTCCGGCATGAACCTGGCGGCCGGGGGAGGCACGCAGCTGTTCGCGCTCTCGACGCGTCTCGTTACGATCGATCTGTGTGACATGGCGGTGGGCTGTGGCGTGTCTCTGTACATCGAGGCCGACTACGACGACGACATCTGCGAGTGCAGCGACACGAACAACACCCGGTGTGTCGATCTTTCGGTGGACATTCCCAGCCTGCGCGTCGAGGCGGAGACGCTGGAGCTGACGTGCGCCGGCGACGACCGAGTGACGGTCTCCGGCACGGTGACGCTGGCCAACGATGGGTGCGGTAGCCCGTTGACGGTGGACGTGCCGATGCGATTCACGCTGTATGCCGGTCCGGGCTGCAACGGCACCATCCTCGATCAATGGACGGAGGTGTTCTCCGGCGTGAACCTCGCCGCGGGCGGAGGCGCGCAGCTGTTCTCAATTGCCCCTCGCACGAGCACCCAGAATCTGTGCGCGATCGGATGTGACGTCTGGCTGTTGATTGAGACGGACTACGAGGGCTCCATCTGCGAGTGCGACGGGACGAACAACACGCAATGCGTGACCCTCCCGGTGGGGATTCCTGATCTGATCCTACTGTCGGTGGTTCCGGATGTGCCCGATGCCTGTTCCACGGGAACCGCAGACGTGACGGTTCAGAACGTCGGCTGCGTCGCGGTGCCGGAAGGGATCGTTTTGCGGATCACGGGAGACGCCACCGGGGAGACGACGTTGCCCGCGCTCGATCCCGGTCAGA
>CAZQHD010000022.1:831-12662 GCA_964593295.1 uncultured Thermotogae bacterium
AACGAAGTCCTGCCGTGTGGATCCTACAGCATCACCGCCACCATCGATCCAGACGAGCTTCTCTGCGAGTGCAGCTCGGCAGACAACGCGATGGTGGCCCCGTTCGATGTGGTCGATCCGGATCTCGCGGTCCTCAATCTGTTCTCCGGCTGCAACGTGGACGGCTCGTATGATCTGACCGCAGAGATCCACAATCTCGGGACCGAAGATGCCCCGCCGTCCGTGGTGCGAATCTACGTGGACGGGGCACGCGTGCACGAGGAAACCATTGCCGGGGTGACCCTCGGCGCGCAACAGCTCATCTCGTTCACCAGCGCCTCGCTTCCTTGCGGACAGAATCACACGTTCCGCGTGGTGGTTGATGAAGACGACGCGATCTGCGAGTGCAACGAGACGAACAACGAAGCGACCGTCACGGCATCCTGCCCCTGCCCGGCGCTCGTCACCGACAAGCAGGTGGCGCAGATCGATCGCGGGGGCAGTTCGATCCCGACCGGCGGCCCGATCGAGCCCGGCGATGTCATCACCTACCTCCTCCAGGTGACCAACGTCGGGGGCGGCTGGGCGTACGACGTGGACCTCACCGACGAGCTGCCCGTGGAGTTCCGGTACGTGGCCGGTACGACCGAGGCCACCTGGCCGCTGGGAAGCTCAACGGCCGATCCGGGCGGGGCTCCCGGCCCCAACCTGGCGTGGGCACTGGCAGCGACGCTCCGCGGCGGAGAGAGTCTGGAGCTTACGTTCGATGCGCAGGTAACCAGCGATGTTCAGCAGGGGTTCACGTACACCAACACCCTGTGGGCTACGGGCACGGAGGGCGATGGGACTCCGATCCCGCCGGACAGCAGTAGCCGTGTGCCGGCAGACGATGACCCCGACGACTCGAGTGCGGTCAGCCTTGCGACGGTCGTTCCCGCCTTCCGCGTCGACAAGACGATCAGCGATGTTGTGCGGGGGGGCGTGAGCCTCTGGCCGACGGACGCGGTGGAGCCCGGGGATCTGATCGAGTACCGGTTCGAGATCTGGAACATCGGGACCGGAACGGCCTATGACGTCCGGTTCACCGATGAGCTTCCGTACGGCGTGCTCTACGATACCAGCGCAGGAGACGGAACGTACACGGTGGACGCACCGAGTGCCGGACCGACAACGCTCGGAATCGCGGAGGAAGCCAGCGGGCAGATCGAAGCAGACCTTGGGGCCACGATCGCGGGGGGCGGAGTATTGGTCGCCACCTATCGGGTACGCGTCACGAGCGAGGTCTCTCAGGGCGTGGATCTGGAGAATCGAGCGCACGCCGTTGGACTCGACGGCGCCGACAACCCCGTGCCGGAGCGTAACGACGATGTCGGGGACACGTATCCCGACGAGGACGCGACAGAGATTGGGGTTCTTGAACCTGCCCTATTGCTGGACAAGACGATCGTTGACGTGGTGCGTGCGGGCGAGAGCATCTGGCCGTCGAACATCGTCCTGTGGGGGGATGTGATCGTCTACGAGGTGATCGTCCGCAATGTCGGGCTTGGCACGGCCTACGGTGTCGACGTCACGGACGCGCTTCCGTTTGGCGTGGCGTACGATGCGGCGGACGGTGACGGGACGTATGTCGTAGACGATCCAGCCTCTGCGGGAACGTGGTCCATCGCCGACGGATCCACCGGCCTGATCACGGCCAACCTCTCGGCCACGATCGCTGGAGGGGGAACGCTGACCTTGGTCTACCGTGTGCGGGTGATCCCCGAGGCGATCCCGGGGGATTACCTGGTGAATCTTGCCCTCGTCACGGGTCAAGACGGAGCCGGGACATCGATCCCGGAGTTCAACGACGACACCCGCGATGAGTTCCCGGACGAGGACAGCGACCGCATCCGTGTCGGTGCGCCAGCCCTGGCGACGGGGAAGGCTGTGTACTGCGATCAGGACGCATGTACCCCTCAGGACGACGCTTGCGAACCGTGTGAGCCGGATCCACTGGCGCTGGAGGTGGGGATGCAGGTGCCGTTCGAGTTGACGGTGACGAACGTCGGCTACAGTGCAGCCCACGACCTCAACATCGAAGACATGCTCCCGGGCGGCTTCCTGTACGTGGCGGAGTCCACTGTGATCGTCTGGGCGAACGGGCGGATCGAAGGGGAGGAGGCGGATCCCTTGTGGGAGATGGCGTCCGAGGAGTCGGCGGACGATCTGCAACAGGTGCTCTGGTGGCCCACGCAGATCAGTCTGGAGGCCGGCGAGTCGCTGATCCTGGTGTTCGAAGCGGTGGTGACGCAGGGAGCGGTTCAGGGCCAGACGATCCGCAACACCATGTGGGCCACGGCGGTTGACGCATTCGGAACGCCGATCCCCGAGGACAGCAGCGAGTTCGTTCCCGAAGACGATGACCCCCTTGACTCCTCGGAGCTCGATCTGTTCGTGCTCGAGCCGACCGACGAAGGAGACGAGATATGATTCGCGCTGGCGGAGGCATGGGCGGGATCGGACGGAGACGCGTGGGGCTTCTCTGCGTGGCTGTGGCTCTCTTGTGGCTGAGTGCGGTCTGCGTCCACGGGGAGCCGGTCAAGATCACAGTGTTCGTGTCTCCCGGCGACGGCGGATACGTACTCGGAGACGGAAGTTATGCCGCGGGGGAGATTGTGCAGCTGCTCGCGATTCCGTATGCAGGATACGGGTTTGTCGGGTGGACGGAGGAGGACCGGACGATCTCCACCGATCCGAGCCACATCTTCCCGGCCGACCGTCACCGCGTCCTGACGGCACGGTTCACCGAGCGGACCAGCCAGATCGGGGTGAACGGGCGTTGGACGGGAGGGATCACGCTCCTGCCCAGCTTCTCGGTCGACCCGCAGCGCCTGGAACTCGGGTTCGATCAGCCCCCGGGGCCGAACGCGTGGTCGACCCGGGTCTCGACTACGTTCTCCGGCGATGGCGAATGGACCGATCTGCAGTTCAGCGGCGCCGGTCGGCTGGGCGACCTCCGAACCAGTACAGGGTTGACGTTCGATCCGTTGGGACCGGGGTATCGCTCATCGTTCCTTGCCGTGCAGTGGACGGGACAAGGTCTCACGGTCGGGTTTCGCGCCAGCCATACGGCGATGGGTGGCAGCCCGCCTGGACCCAACCTGATCTACACGTGGACGTTGAGAACTGGAAACCTGTCGATCACGGCTCGGTTGGAGGAGCCGTGCGGGGAAGGGCTGTCGTTTCGTGACTTGCAGGCTCAAATCTCCGGCATCGAGGTGTGTTGTGGGGTCACGCTGCGTGGCGTGTTGTCGTTTGCCGAGTGCGGGTTCGAATGCATCTCCCTCTACGCCAACGGGATCACGATCACCGATGCGCTGTCGGTAGACCTTGCGTTGCGGTACTGCTTGGACGGCAAGGAGGTGAGCCTGACGCCGCGTTGGGAACCGATCTGCCTTCCCTGCATTGCCCTGTATGGGGATCTGGAGACGGGGGGAGCGGATCTTTATGGGTTCAAGATCCGCTGCTGCCTGAGTGACTTTGGGGATCCGGATTGTCCCGAGTGTGCAAGCCAGCAGTGTCCGCCTGGGTCGCGCGTGCGCTCCCCGTACCTGGAATACACCTTGGCGTCGGAACCCTCCAAGGTGCCCGTTGGCTTCCAAGGAGAGGAGTCGTCGTACGTCAGGGTGGGGTTCTGCGATGAAGGATGCTGTGGGGGGGCTTTCGACCTTGAGCTGACTGCTTTCTTCGCCCCTACCGGTAGCTTATTCGGGCTGACACGGGTTGTCGGCTATGTCGCTCTGCCGTGGTCCGAAGCGCTTCGCTGGGAGATCAACGCCGAGTTCAACTTCGTGGGCGGAGACACCACCTTCAAGTTGGGTTGGGACTACCGCTTCTAGGAGCCCGCTTGCTTCGTGGCACGAGACGTGTCACCCGTCACGGCAGAACCACAAGCTGCACCACCTGCTTGACCCAGACGCTGCCGGCGGACGCCATGCCATAGTCGGCATTGCTCACTTCCCCGCTTTTGGGCAACACGGCGATGCGAAACCCATCTTCCCAATCGGGGACAGTGACTCCGTTGAACGCAAACGCCAACACAAGGGGGAAGGCAGGATCCTCGATCCTCCCTCGCTCAAGCTGAAGGCGGTATCCATCCTCTGCGATCGCCTCCACGGAAGCGTACTCTCCCGGGGGCAGGAGTTCGGACAGCAGCACACCGGAATAGACGCCCTCGTCCCGCCAGTTGCCGAACTGGTTTTGGTAACGCCCCTCTCGCGTGATCACCGTGCCGGACCTCATCTGCGCCAGCGTCAATTCGTTGACGCTGCCGTCGATGGCGACGATCTGGACGGTGGGGCCTGCATCGTGGGTGGAGACCAGCGAACGCACCACGAGCGGAACGATCAAGGCAACGACCAGGAGTACAAAGGCCGCGCGAGCCCATCGTTGTGGGGTCCAGGCGGGCTGCTTCACTTCCATGAGAACCTCCAGGCACAGACGGTGAGGCCGATCAGCGCTGCGGAGCACACCCACACCAAGAGATCCTGTGCCTGGACCGTTGACCGGTGAGCTGCGGTCCGCGAGCCGTGAAGGCCGAACGCTCTTCCCTTCATAGACATGGCGATCGTATCCACGCGCAGTAGCCCGGAGACGAGGACAGGAAGGAACGTGTACCTCAGCGCGCGGCGAATTCCACGAAGGGAGCGGACGGAAACGCGGATCCCCCGTACCTGCTGTGCGTCGCGGACGACCTGCAGTTCATGGCGGAAGAACGGCACGAAGCGCAATGCGAGGATGATCGTGTAGCCCAGTCGGTAGGGGAGACCCCAACGGATGAGCGCGTGGGCCAACGCATCCGGATCTGTGGTGACGGCGAACAGGAAGCTGGACGAGAGAATGGTCAGAAATCGCAAGGACATGACAGCGCCGGCCATCAGGCCTTGATCCGTGATGGGAAGGCCGATTCGGAGCAACACGTTGCCCTCTCGGACAGACAGCGCTTGGGCGGCGAACAGGAGGACCGCGAACAGGGTGACAAAGCGAAGCGAGCGTGTCCAAATCCGCACCGATCGTTCCGACCACAGCATGAGGACCGCCACCGCAGCCAGCGCGATGGCGGTAAGGATGAGGCTGCCTGCAGCCAGCACCGCCGCGAGTACGGCCGCCAACCACAGCAAGGCCGTCTCCGGCAGGACACGATGGAGGCCATCCTTCCCGGGTCTGTATTGCAGCCCGGGGATCAACCGGATCCCCCCCAGAAGTCGGGCGTGAACGCCGCCCATCCGCTGCGATGCAGTTCGGAGAACACCTCCTGCGGCGATCCGTAACGCGGCGGATGCCCGAGGAAGAGGATGCGATCGCATAAGCGTTCTGCCAGCAGGACGTCGTGTGTGACCAGGAGAACGATCGCCCCTCGAACCTTTGCTGTGAGGATCTGATCCGCAATCCATCGGACGTTGACGGCGTCCTGTCCGATGAACGGCTCATCAAGTAAGAGCACTTGTGGCTTTGTGCGAAACGCGGAGAGCACGGTAAGACGGCGCTGCTGCCCCAGACTCAAGGACAACGGGGAGACGTCGCCCATTCCGTCGAGGCGAGCGCCCTGAAGGAGATCTCTCAGAGCCCGGTCGTCCATGACGCCTTCGATCTCCAGGTCTCGACGGACGGTGTGCTCGAAGATCTGCTGATGGGGATGCTGGAAGACCATGCCCATGCGACAGGAAGGCGGGGTGACGATTCTGCCCTCTGTAGCCTTCTCCAGGCCAGCGATGAGCCGAAGAAGTGAGGTCTTCCCGCCTCCGTTGGGGCCGATCACTCCCAGGACCCTCCCCGGGGGGAGATCCAGGCTCAAGCCCTCAAACAACGGCTGCCCATAACCGAAGCTGAGGTTGTCGATCCGCAGAGCTTCGCCATGGCGAGGGTGGACACGGCAGACCGGCACATCCGCCGCTGCGAGACGAGGTCGTACAGACAGGTCGGGGAGCGTCTCGCTCACGGTCAACCGGCCGGATTCCAGCGTCCATAGCGTAGGGCGTAGCGGGAGAAGCGGCAGCAGCCGATGCTCAGCCACCAAGAGGGAGCAGCCCCGCTCCTCGCTGATCTTCACCAGCAGTTCGAGCAGGGCTTTGGCACTGGGCGGATCGAGGTGGGCGGTGGGCTCGTCGAGCAGAAGGATGGCTGGTTGCATGGCCAGAATGGACGCCAGCGCAAGCCGCTGCTTCTCCCCGCCGGAGAGGGTCGTTGTGTCTCGGTCAGCGAGATGAGAGATGCCCATGACCGCCAACGAGCAGCGAACGCGGGCGTCGATCGCGTCTCGGGGCAGGCAGAGGTTCTCCGGGCCGAACGCCACCTCAGCACGGACTCGCAGCGTGCAGATCTGCGCGTCGGGATCCTGCTGAACGAGTCCGACGCGGGGGGACCAACTGACGGGATCACGATCGAACAAAGACTGCCCGTCGACCCGGACCTCTCCCCAAACCTCCGCGGGGAGGATGGATGGGATGAACCCTGCCAGTGTGCGAAGCAACGTGCTCTTCCCGCCACCGGATGGCCCTGACACAGCGATCCTCGATCCAGGCGGCAGGCTCGCCGTGACCTCCCGAAGCGCACGGTGGACGCGCTGTGGATAGCGAACAGACAGTGTGCCGATCTCAATCGATGGGACGTTAGCGTACGACAAGTCGGTTCACCCGTTGAACCCAGTACGATCCCTCGTAAGCCGCCGCCACCAACCGAACGGTGCCCTCCTCTACCCAAAGCAGGAGTTGTTCATCGGCCATGACGTCGTCCCAGCGGAGCCGCACCTCGTACCCATCCGAGGCGATGACGCGAACGCTGGACGCATCAGCGTGAGGATTTGCGAGCAGCAACACGTCACGCAAGAGAGGGCCTGTGTAGTCGCGTGCCGGGATCGTCGTGATGCTCCCGCGCATCTCGGCATGGACGGTGACCACATCTCCATCCCACGTTGCGGGCCGATAGGTATACGGTGCGGAGACGGCTCCCTGAATGCTGACTGCGTCGGGCGACGAGAACGGATCGGCCACCTGAAGGTAGTAGTACGCGGCACCGGCCAGGGCGGCCAATACCAGCAGCCATGTGAGGACGTGAGTTCGCAAGATCCTCTTGGGTCGAAGACGGGGAGAAGCGACCGTCTTCTGTCGTGCGACGAGGTTCGATTCGTGCAAGAGCGCGTGCAGATCCCATGAAAGGAACCCGCCGAAGAAGCCACCGGAGACGAACGCGAGCGCGGCCATGCCGACGATGAAGCTCCAGGGCACTCCACTGAAGTACAGTGCCTGGAAGACGAATACGTTGGAAGCGGAAGCGACGCCGCCGGAGAGCATCATCACATCGAGGCGTTGGCGAGACGCGGTGCTCATGCCCACGTCGACAAGAAGCCCTTGAACGGCCGAGACGAGCAAGATCACCACGCCGTGCGTTCCGCCAGAGAGGAACTCCACCAACCCCTTGAGCACCCCCGTCATCGTGCCGGACCCGAAACGACCGATGAGGACACGGGCAAGAAGCGGCCATAACACATGCACCCCGGCGATCAGCTGCCCTGCGCCGAACGGGACGCCGAACAGACGGTTGATGAGATTCCCGATGTAGCCAACGTAGGTCGAGAGCACGCCACCAACCGCAGATAGAAGCGCCACGAGCACAAGATCACGAACGTCCATTCGTTGGCGAGTGCCCATGGCGCCCCTTCTGCAGACTACAGGTGAAGAAGGATCTCTGACAGGAGCTTCACCGAGCGCAAACGCATGCCCTCAGGAAGCTGCACGGAATCGTCGTACACGAATCGCATGTAGCCGTCGTCCTCAGGATCAAGGAACACGCCATCCTTCTTGAAGGCGATGACGAAACGATCATCGCGAGCTACCAGGTCCGAAGTGACGGTCTGTGAGTAGCCGTCGGCGGCCACCAGCTCAATCGCATACGCCGATGCTGCCAGCTCGTCGTTGAAGTGCTCCTCTTCATAGTGGATGCCCCGCTCCAGCGGAGGATACGCAGCGTCATCCACATAAGCGAGCAACCGCCACAAGGGCAGGCCGGTATAGCGGCTGGTCACGTCACGGCTGGTGACGGAGACGGTGACGGTGTGGCACGGACAACCGACACCGGCCTCCAGCTCCCCGCGGGTGAAAACCCTTTCCAGTGCGCCCATCAGGCGAAGCGTGTACTCCTCGTACTCCCCGAGCACCTCGATCCGTTCGACCATCTTCGCCGACAGCGAGCTCGTGAAGTGGGGAGTGTCCGGTCCGACCTGGACGATGCGGAGATATCCGGGGTCAAACGGCATATACGTCCCGTTCGCCTGGTAGGCGAGGATCCAAGTGCCTTCGCTGGTGTCCTGGAGCATCGAGGCTGGGTAGTTCATGGAGTATCCATCCGATGCGGTGACGCGGATGGTCGCGTCTGCAGGGACATTGCCGATCAACGTCGTCAGCGGAACGCCCGTGTAGGTGGCTGTGTAAAGGGCATTGGTGGACGTCGTGAATGTCCCTGCACCGGTCACCTGTTCGAGCGTCTCGATCTCCTCCAGCGTGTACGTCCGAGCGTCCTCTCCGCGAGCAACGGTGAGCAGGAGTCCCTCTGGGAGATCGCTATCTAGTATCGAGCTCACCTCGGGCTGCAGTGAGAGGCGTTCCCCGTCGTAGTTGGGCACCAGATGCAGCACGCCTTTGACCATCATCCCGGTCGTCGAAGGCTGATCCCCGAAGTAGTGCGAGTACTCATCGCCCAGTGCCGCCAGCATATCCGCGTTGCTGAACCTTTCGTCTTCCGGAAGGAAGATCAGTACCGGCGCATCTTCCCAGTTCTCTCCTGATGCGCCGTCTCGCTCAAGGGCGAGCAGGGGAACGCCCGCGGGGGTCGTTCCGAAAAGCACCTCGCGGGGCAGGATCTTGAACCATCCATCGGCGGCCACGACACCGAGCGTGTCCACGAGGGGAAGCGCTCCAGCCGCCTGCAGAATCGAGAGCACAGAGACGCCACGGTACTGACGAGCGTCGCGCCAATTCTCGCCCTCCCCTAGGGCCGGTCCCTGGTAGGCCACCGTGCCCTCAAGCGTGGAGAACCCGTCGAACAGAACCTCCACGACACCCTCCTCCGTGTGAACATAGACCCGCATCTCGGCGGCCAGTGGTGTGGTCACGAGCAAGATGGCCACACTGAGGATCGTCAAACCTAGAACGAACTTCTTCATGTCTCACTTCCTTTCGCAGTGCACCGAACGGACGACAATCGCCGAGGGAGGCACGGCAACATAGACTCTAGATCCGGGGCGATACCCATCGTCTGCAGAGAGCGGCGCAAGGAGCACGACGTTGATCTCCACGCCTCCGACGAGCACGACAACGTTCCTCAACGATGCGATCGTGCGCGACTTCACGATGACCGCTGAGAAGACGTTGTGCGGGGCACAGAGGATGGGCTCCGGATCACGGGCGAACAGTTGGATCGCTTCGGGAGGAATCTCCATCTGCACCTGATCATCGAGGCAGAGGATCGTCCATTGCTCGGTACCGAGATGAACAGTACAGATCTCGCCTGTGCGTTCCACGACCTTCACGTGAAAACGGTTCTTGGAGACGGCGCGCAGGATCCGTGGCGCAGGGTCGGCTGTGGAACCTGCCTCTCCGATCGACCGAAGGCGCTCCGACCATAGGAGTTGCTCGACCGCCTCGCGCCGCGTTCCGGCGGCCACCAGTAGATCAGCAAGGTTCAGCGAGAGGAGATCCGCCAGACGTCTCATGTCGGAGAGGCCCGGCGCAGGGCGTGTGCCGTGCTCCATGCGCGACAAGCGGGTGAACTCAATCCCAGATTGTGCTGACAGCGAACGCAAACTGATCCCCTGTTTCGTCCGGGCGGTGCGGAGAAGGTCACCGAACTGGATCTTCACCATGCGCGGGAGTCTACGGAGCATGTTGTCATTTGTCAACGACTACATGCTTGATTGCAGCTAGTCTGACGAGCAAGGTATCGCCATGCAGTCGAACTACGAAGAACTGGAGCATCGTACGACGCCGCTGGGGGATCTCATGCTCCGTCGACGTCGCCTTCTGCAGCTGGGAGGGCGCGAGATCTACGAGGTGAAGCTCGGCGAGCACTTCCTGATGTCAAGCCTGTTTCACGAGGCGGAGATGCAGATGGCCAAGCTCGCATTGGCCGAGCTGGACGGCGGGTCGATCGACGTGGTGGTCGGGGGACTTGGCTTGGGGTATACGGCGGCCTCGGTCCTGGAGGACCCGCGGGTGGACTCCCTTGTGGTGGTGGAGTTCCTGGAGGCCGTGATCGACTGGCATCGCCAGCGGAAGGTTCCGCTGGCAGAGATCCTCATGGAGGAGTCCCGATGCCGACTCGTTCACGCCGACTTCTTCGCGTTGTCCCGTGATGTGACGACGAGCTTCGATCCGGAGGATCCTTTGAGGGTGCACGATGCAATTCTGGTGGACATTGACCACACCCCCACCCACGTGCTGCACCCGTCGAACCAACGATTCTACCGAAACGAAGGACTGCAGGAGGTCACCCATCATCTTCGTCCCGGCGGCGTGTTCGCCCTCTGGTCGGATGGGGATCCGGACGACGCATTCCTCAGGCGCCTGGAGCGGGTGTTCCAGAACGCGCGGGCGCAGGTGATTACGTTTGAGAACCCCCTGACGGACGGCACATCCCGTGCGTGCGTGTATGTGGGACGGTCGCCCGGCGGCGACCGAAGGGACTCAACGGGAGAGGACCATGCCTCAAGACCCCAAGGTCGAGAAACGGACGGAAAGGTGATGGGCGATGAGCGCGGTCAACAGCGCTGACGTTTACGACGCGATCGGCCCGTACATTGTGGAGATGTACGATCAGGCAGAGAACCAGCGAGACGACGTGGATCTCATCCTGTCTCTTCTGGGAGACGCGAAGAAGCGGATCCTCGAGCCATTCTGCGGGCACGGACGTGTTCTTCTCTCGCTGGCGGAGGCGGGCCACGAGGTTCTGGGGATGGATCATTCCAAGGAAATGTTGATCTGTCTGGCCTCTCGCCGTGAGGACCTATCTTCGGAGGTTCGATCCCGCGTCTCGTTCCAACGAGCAGACGTCCTTGCCGAACCGTGGCCTGTTGGGTTTGACGTCGTGATTCTCGGCGGCAACTGCCTCTATGAGCTGGCCACACCTGAGGAGCAGGAATTCTGTGTGGCCGAGGCCGCACGGTCACTCGTTTCGGGCGGGTGGCTCTACCTGGACAACGATCACATGGAAGGTGCGCTTCCCGCGTCGTGGACTCAGCCAAGGGTACATGAGAACGTCTTCCCCACCGGCGTATGCCGCGATGGTACCCGGATTCAGGGCAAGATGGAGACCGCCTGGCACGATGCGGACAGGCGGATGGCACGGTTCCGTAGAACAGCCACGTTGACGTTTCCCGATGGACGTGTGGAGCAACGGGTGTGGATGCAGCAGAAGCACGCTCCCAGCACAGAGGAAATGAAGGGCTGGCTGGCATCCCACGGATTCCGGATCGCGTCACTGTGGGGAGACCGTCGCCGAGAGACGTACCATCCGAGCGCAGATCGCGCTGTCTTCTGGGCGTGCAAGCCGTGAAGCCCCGATCTTCTGATCCAATGGAGAGAAGAACGCTGCGTTTTCTCATGATCTCGGTATAATCTGCGCTCCATGAAATCGCCCTTTGCGCTGCGCCCACAAAACCTGACCTCGGGTCCTATCACAGGGGCCTTGCTGAAGTTGGCGTGGCCTGTGATGCTGTCGAATCTTTTTCAGACGCTGTATAGCTTCACCGACCGCCTCTGGCTGGCACGATGGGGTCCGGTGGGCATTGCGGCGATCCAGCTCTCGTTTCCGCTGGTCTTCTT
>CAZQHD010000022.1:12672-19731 GCA_964593295.1 uncultured Thermotogae bacterium
TTGCCGCCCGCCGGCTGGGTCGCCGCCTCCGCCTTCAACTCCTTCAGCTTCGCCTTGAGCATCTCGGTGGCGAGCGGCATCACCGTGGCCGGCATCGCGCTCATCTCCCAATACACGGGCGCCGGGCGGGAGGAAGAGGCAAACCTTGCGGCGGGGCAGGTGGTGATCTTCTGCGCCGCGCTGGCGGCAATCCTGGCGATCACCGGCGTGTTCTTGGCCCGCCCGGTGATCGGACTGATGGGTGCGGAGGTGGACCTCACCAACGCGGCCGTGTCTTATCTTCAGATCATCTTTCTCGGTGTGCCGGTGATGTTCACGACATTCCTGGTCGCAGCTCTGCTCAACGGCGTGGGGGATACGGTGACGCCGATGATCCTCATGGCCGCTTCGGTTACAGCGAACATCATCCTCGATCCGCTCTTCATCTTCGGATGGGGCCCGTTTCCCGCCTTGGGCATCCAGGGGGCGGCGGTGGCGACGGTGATCTCCCGGAGCGTCGTGGCCGTTGTGGGCCTCGGCCTTCTGTTCTCGGGCCGGCTCGGTATCCATCTCCGTCTCTCGGCGTTGCGCCCGCGATGGAGCATGATTCGCAAGATTGCCAGTATCGGCAGCATGGCGTCGATCGGACAGATGGGAACGGCCTTGGGTTTCACTGTCATGAACGGGGCGCTGGCGCGATTGGGCACCGAGGTCATCGGTGCTTTCGGCATCGGAACCTCGTTCATCTCCATTGTGCTTATGCCGGCGATGGGATTGGGGCAGGCCACCGCGACGATGGTGGGCCAGAACCTGGGCGCGACGGAACCGGGCCGTGCACGACGGGTTGCATGGACAGGGATGCTGATCTCTACAACCATTCTGGTGTCGGCATCGGCCTTGGTGATCCCGTTCCGGGAACACCTGATCCGCTTCTTCCTGTCCGATCCGGACGTCGTGCGTATCGGCGCACGCATGCTGCAACTGGTCGGCATCGCGTTCCCGTTCATGGGGATCATCCAGGTTCTCATTGGTGTGTACCATGGATCCGGACACACGGCGTACTCCATGTTCTTCGACCTGTTCCGCTTGTGGGGGTTGCGCATTCCGCTCATCTACCTATTAGGATTTGTTGTCTCGTGGGGGGCGGACGGGGTGTGGTGGGCGATGTTCTGGTCAAACCTTGGCACGGCCCTGCTCTGCATGGGGTTCTTCCTGTCCGGAAACTGGGCGAGACCTGTGATCAAGGACGCGCCCAAGGAGAAGCCCGCAACGTAGCGTCTGCGCGCTTGCGCGTCGTACCCCTTGCGCCTACTCTCTGCTGCACTGCATGGAGAGAGGAAGGGAGGGAGGATGCCGGCGATCACGGCTTCGCAAGCAAAGGACCACATCGGGGACGGTGTCACCCTGCAGGGGTGGCTCTACAATCGCCGTTCGAGCGGGAAGATTCTGTTCTTGCAGATCCGTGATGGAACGGGGGTCATCCAAGCTGTACTGGGGGCATCGGATGATCCCGAACTCTTCGCCCAGGCGGAACCTCTGCCACGCGAGACGTCGCTGATCGTCCACGGACGCATCAAGGAGGATGCCCGGTCGCCGCTGGGCTGTGAGCTGATCTTGGAGAGGCTTGAGGTGATCCATCAGCCCACGGACGACTTCCCCATCGAACTCAAGGAGCAGACCCCCGGGTTTTTGATGGATCATCGACATTTGTGGATTCGAACGGGGCGCCAGGTACCGGTGCTTCGGGTTCGCGATGCCGCCTTCCGTGCGTTCCGGGAGTTCTTTCACGAGCGCGGATTCGTGGCAACAGAGGCGCCCATTCTCACCGGGACGTCGGTGGAGGGGACCACGACGCTGTTTGAGCTGGATTACTTCGGGCAGCCGGCGTACTTAGGCCAGTCCGGGCAGCTGTACCTGGAAGCCACGGCGATGGCGCTGGGACGTGTGTACTGGATCGGCCCCGCGTTTCGCGCGGAGAAATCCAAGACACGCAAACACGTCACCGAGTTCTGGATCGCCGAGGCGGAGATGGCGTTCTTCGATCACGAGGACAATCTAGCGCTTCAGGAAGAGCTCGTTCGCAGCATCGTGACCACGGTCCTCCAGGAGCGTGCGGCGGAGCTTCGTGCGTTGGGCCGCGACACGGAACTTCTCCGGCGCCAGGTGGCCGAGCCGTTCGCACGCATCGACTATGGGGATTCGGTGATGCTGTTGCAGAATCTTGGACATGACATCTCCTTCGGGGATGATTGCGGCGCACCGGAAGAGGTGGCGCTGGGGGAGCATTTCGGGAGACCGGTGTTTATCGAACGGTTCCCCGTGGAGATGAAGCCGTTCTACATGAAGCGGGATCCGGCGGATCGGTCTCGCGCCCTGGCGGCCGATCTGATCGCCCCGGAGGGGTACGGGGAGATCATCGGCGGGAGCCAACGAGTGGACACCGAAGAGGAGCTGCTGTCTCAGCTGGCGGAGGCCGGGCTTCCCGTGGAGCCGTACCAGTGGTATGTGGACCTGCGGCGCTTCGGATCAGTCCCACACGCCGGATTCGGCATGGGGCTGGCTCGCGTGGTTGCCTGGATCACAGGAGTCCCCCACATCCGTGAGGTGATTCCCTTCCCCCGGCAGATCAACCGGCTGTATCCTTAAGCTAGGTCTTCGCGCTCCACGGCGTCGACGGGGGCCAATCGCACAAGGATGTCGACGGCGTAGATCCCCTCAGGAGTTGCGATGATTGGGTTCAGGTCAAACTCAGCGATCCCCGGGACGTCCTCGGCCAGCTGAGCGAAACGGAGGATCGTTTCCTCAAGGGCGTCGAGGTCTACGGCCGGTTGTCCTCGGAACGCTTCGAGAAGGGGAAACGCACGGATGCTTCGGATCATCTCAGAAGCGTCCACACGGCTGATGGGAGCCACGCCGAACGAGACATCCCGCAGTACCTCCACCAGCGTACCCCCCAGCCCGAACATCACCGCCGGTCCGAACACCGCATCCCGTTCTACGCCGAGAATGAGCTCTCGTCCGGTCAGCATCGTCTGTGCCAGCAACCGGGCGTTGGGTGCCTCCAACCTGTCTGTAGCATTTTGCAGGGAGGTGTATGCTTCCGCCAGGGCGTGCTCGGTGCTGATCGCTGTGTAGACTGCGCCGAGCTCCACCCGATGCAGGACATGCGGAGCGTCGATCTTCAGCACCATCGACCCGCCGGACGCTTGCAGAAACTCCGCTCCCTCTTCGATGGAGTGGATGTACGCGTACGGACAGACCTCGATGCCGTAGGCGCGAAGAATCTCCGCGCCCTCACTGAAGTACAGCCCGGTGCGCCCCTCTCGGTCTGCTCTCTCGAGGATCTGTTGCGCTTGATGAGAACGGGGCTTGGTGACAGACGCCAGGGTACCCACTTGGCGGCGAAGGCGTGTCACGCGACACAAGACGTCCATCGCACGAACGGCGGACTCGGGCATCACGTAGCTGGGAACCTGCTCGGACTGAAGCCGGTTCACCAGCGGGGCCACGGTCTGGCTGCGGCTCAGCGTGCAGACCAAGATGGGTTTGTCCGGGATATCGTTCATGACGCGAAGAATCCCCTCCGCAACGGCCTCCACCGGCTCTTCGTACACCACCGGAGGCAAGAAGATCACGATCGCGGCATCCACTGCCGGGAGCGTCTCCTTCAAGGTCCTTTCGTAGTGGGTACTGTTCGCGGTGGCAATCATGTCGATTGGGTTCCCGTACCCTGCCTCGGGGGGCAGGAACGTCTTCAGCTTCGATGTGACCGTGTCCGGAAGACGAGGAACCTCGATCGACATTCGTTCGCAGGCATCGGCGGCAATGATCCCTGCGCCGCCGGCGTTGGTGAGGATGACGACACGATTCCCCTGCGGCAGCACGTCTCGTTGGAGAACACGCAGTGCACTCAGGGCATCGTCGATTGTGTTGACCCGGAGGGCTCCTGACTGGCGGAGGAATGCGTCGACCACCGCATCTGGGCTGGCCAGCGACCCTGTGTGCGATGCGACGGCGGCGGCTCCAGCTTGGGTTCGTCCTGCCTTGAGCACGATGACGGCCTTGTCCCGGCACACGGTCGAGAGAATGCGCCGGAACTCCGCGGGATCCGCGAAGCTCTCCAGATAGAGAAAGATCGTGCGGCATGAAGGATCGGAGGAAAGATGACGCAGAAAGTCGTTCTCGGTCAGACCGGCCCGATTCCCGAGGTTGATGAATGTGGATACACCCAGTCCTGCCTCGTCAAAGCTCTCCAGTAAGCTCTCTCCCAAGGAGCCGCTCTGGGAGATGAACCCGATCCCACCGCCCGGGACAAACCAGCGCGAGAATGAGGCGTTCAGACGGGTCGTTTCCGAGTGGTGGATCACTCCCATGCAGTTGGGACCGACGACGCGAAGGTCGAAGCGAGAGATCAGATCTCGCAATCGACGTTCCAATTTGACGCCGTCGGGGCCTGCCTCCTTGAACCCGGCCGTGATGATGATGAGGTTCCGGATGCCATGTTCTCCGCAGGCTTCGACCGCTGAGAGCACGAGATCGCGGTTGATGGCCAGCACCGCCATGTCGGTACTGGCAGGGATCTCGTCCAGCGCATGATAGCAGGGAAGATCGAGAATGCGGTCATGGTTGGGGTTCACCGGGTAGATCTGACCGGTGAATCCACACGAAAGCAGATTCCGAAGAATCGTTCCCCCGACCGATCCAGGCCGTGGACTGGCCCCGACCACAGCGATCGCTTGGGGGTGAAGGAAAGCGGACAGGTCTCTATGCATGGCTCCTCATGCCCTTCACGATCAGCCAGCCCAATGCAAGCATGATCAGGACATCCCCGATACTAAAGGCAGTGGACAGCGGAATCCACGCCGGCAGGAAGAGCCAGTCTCCAAGCACGTTCCACCGCGTTTCCTCGGACATCAGCATCAGGTTGGCGTACGTCTCGTTCTGTAGCAGATGCGCGGACGCCTCCACTAGACCGGCCTTCTGAAGCGCGGTAGCCGACGCCGGCATCCGCCCTCCATTGGCCAGAAGGGCCACCAGGTTGGCGGCCGCGCCAGCGCTCAATAGCACGATAGGAAGTTGGTTCAGATGACGCACGATCCATGAGGCGAGCAGCGCGTAGGAGATCAGATGCAGGGGCTCAACAGCCCATGGGAGAACTGCTCTCTCGGAGAATGCGGGAAAGATGAGAAGTTGGATCAACAGCGCTGCGTAGATGAGCGGAAGCCATCGTAGACGCAGGCCGGGCAAGCAGGAGAGCCTCCCTCCCAGGGCATACCCCAAGAGGACACTGATCGAGAGAATCAGAAGAGAGAGCATGGCCGCCTACGAGTCCCCTTCCGGAGGATGTGAACGCGAGGTGTCCGAGGGGGCCACGACCTCAAGCAGTGCATCTACGACCGTCGGGTCCAGGTCCTCGCCCGCCATATCACGGATCATCTTCACGGCTTCGTCTTGTCTGTAGGCCTCTCGGTACGGCCGGTCGGTACAGAGCGCGTTGTAGACATCGGCGGCGGCGATCACGCGGGCGATCAGAGGGATCTGTTCGCCGTGCAAGCCGGCGGGGTACCCCGTTCCGTTCCATCGCTCATGCTCGTGTCGCACCGCATCCACGACCGGGACGTAGATCTCGACGCCCTGGATGAGCTGTGCGCCGAGCACAGGGTGTTCCCGCATCTTCGCCCACTCCTCCTCATTTAGCTGCCCGGGCTTCAGCAGAATCGCGTCAGGGATCGCGATCTTCCCGATATCGTGCACACGTCCGGCAATGCCGATCTGTTCGATCTGACGCTCGGCCAGCCCCATCTGGCGACCGATCTTCATGGCCAACTCCGCCACCTCGCGGGAGTGCATCCCTGTGTAACGATCGCGTGCGTCCAGGATCTCGGAGATTCGTTCGAACGTATTACGGGCCTCGGTTTGAAGCCGTACGTACTCCCGGAAAGATGCGTGGACGAGGGTGAGCGGGAACAGGGCCAGCAGTACGTGCCAGACGGAGACGGAATACAGCGTGGTCAGAAGGAGCGCGGTGGCGCACAGCACCAGGTACTGCACGGCGAATTGGCGCGCGCTCTTGGCAAGCAGAGGGAAGAACGGCTTCTGCTCGGTCAGAGAGATGATACTGCTGACGAAGCACAGATTGAGCAGAAGGTAGGTGGCGAACACAAGGACGGCCACGGCGAAGTCGGGTAGGGTGAGGAGCTGGAGCGGAACACGTTCGAACGCCCGAAGCACCCATCCGGCGATGGTCACTGCTAGGACCAGCTGGCTGACGTTGAACGCGATGGGCGCGATTCGTTCTGCGATTGGAACGGATCTCGTGGTGGGGCGCTGCAGAAGCTCGGAGAGAAGCGACGCCAGAAAGACCGAGACCACGGCGAGGTTCGGCCCGAGGATGAACAGTGCGGCCAGGTAGATGGCCATAGAGCTGGAGATCTCCCAGTTGAAAGAGGGGACCCAGGTGGCATAGATCTCGGCCATCACCGCGAGCAGAACGAACACGGCGAGCAGCGCCGGGCGATCCGGGCCGACGAACGCACCCTCGAGGATCGCGAAGACCACCGCCGCCAGTGCGAGGGCAGACAGGACCGTGACATAGCGATGGGCCAGAACGAGTCTCTTCATCCAGCCCCCTTCAATGGATTCAGGAAGATACTAACGCAACAGCCAAGTGCCGACCAACACAACCTGGTTGCGGCCGGGCCGGCGCGACACCCTTTGGAAGTGCCGCGGAACCCATGGCACCGGACACCCCCACGAATGCAGGAGGGTCCGATGCCATCAGGGCGTGATCTGATGCGTCTACCGGCCGCCGGGACGCCACTTGATGCTCTCGGCGAGGACGAGTGCGAGGGTGGCGAGGGTGAGCAGGTAGTAGACGGCCTTTGTGCTGAGCAGCTTCTTGATGCGAGTCTCTCCGTTCCGGGTGTATCCGCCCCACTTCATGGTATGTCTCCTTTGGTCGTACTGATGAGTTGTCGGTCTACCGGCCGCCGGGACGCCACTTGATGCTCTCGGCGAGGACGAGCGCGAGGGTGGCGAGGGTGAGCAGGTAGTAGACGGCCTTTGTGCTGAGCAGCTTCT
>CAZQHD010000022.1:19831-23494 GCA_964593295.1 uncultured Thermotogae bacterium
TGATGCGAGTCTCTCCGTTCCGGGTGTATCCGCCCCATTTCATGGCGTGTCTCCTTTCGTGTTCCTGGCCTGAGGCCGTTCTTGGGTGTTTGGGCGCCCGTTCATCGGATGACGGGACGATCCCCTCCGTTAGGTCTGTCGGCTTCGCAGCAGTCGATCGATGGCCGAGCGGATCCGCTCTTCACCGCGTCGATTGTATCCTCCCCACTTCATCGCAACGCCTCCTTAGTCCGTACAGTGCATCCGACCGCCTGGACACAGTCCTGCGCACCGGACACCCATTCCTACACGGATGAACGAGACCTGTCAAGCCGCACCGTTCGCCTTTCCACGACAGTTGGTTCACAATGCGGACGCCCAGGGGCCCTCCGGAGAGCGGACGCATGAGCCGACGGCTCGTCGTGGAACCCAATCGACATCTGCCTGGGAGAAGACGGAGTTGGTGGCGTGTAGCACGCAGCCACACGAGGTTCCGAGCATTTGACTTCGGTTCGACGCGCAGATACAGTTACGCGCAGACCTTGAGAATGAGGTGTTCGCGTGAGAGAGTATGAAATCATCTATATTGTCCGTCCTGATCTTTCGGATGAGGATCGGGTTGCCAAGGTGGAACGGATCCACTCCCTGATCACCGAAAACGAAGGGCAGTTGGGAAAGATTGAGGATTGGGGTAAACGTGTTCTCGCCTACGAGATCAAGCATTATGCCGACGGATACTACGGATTGACCGAGTTCCAGCTTCTGCCGGAGCGTGTCAAGACCGTGGAAGATCGCTTGAACATCGACGAAGAGATCCTCCGGTACCAGATCGTCGCTCGAACGTAATTGGAGACCCCATGGCAGCCAGCCTGAACCGCGTCATCTTGATCGGAAACCTGACCGCCGATCCGGAGCTGAAATACACGCAGAGCGGTACGGCGCGTGTGCAGTTCAGTATCGCTGTCAACCGGATGTACAAGGACGGCTCGGGGAAGCTCCAAGAAGAGACGACCTTCGTTCCCATCGTTGCGTGGGGGTCACAGGCGGAGAACTGTCACAACTACTTGAGCAAGGGACGCGCCGTGGCGGTTGAGGGGCGCTTGAGGATTGACTCGTTCGAGAATGCTGAGGGCGAGAGGAAGAAGGTCGTCGAGGTGGTTGCCTCCACGGTTCAGTTCCTTGGAGGAGCGCCTCGATCCGACGATGCGCCGTCTCGATCGGCCACGCCGCAAACCAAGCCGACCCAAGCTCCACCTGCGGATGAGATTTCGGAGAGCAGTGAGGAGGAGGTTCCGTTCTAGACCATGTTCCATCGAAGAAAGAGGAAGTGCAAAGTCTGTGAGAACAAGCTCGTGTTGGACTACAAACGTCCCGCGGAGCTCAAGCAGTTCATGAACCGTCTCGGGAAGATTCTCCCGCGGCGTGCGACGCGGTTGTGTGCAAAGCACCAACGACAGCTTGGCGTGCAGATCAACCGCGCGCGCAAGATTGCGCTTCTGCCGTACGTTGGAGAGCGCGAGCCCATGAAGATGCGTCGGTGAACGTTGCGTATGGAAGTTGGATGCCTCGGCCCCGGATGCAGGTACATCCGGGGCTTTTCCTGTGACTCCATCCCCGATGGATGATGGAGCTGCTGTGCGGCCTCCGATCGAATCGTCGATGAGCCGTATCGGAGCGGTGATCGTGCACGCCCCCACAGGGCCATCCGAGCTTGAGCGTCAGGTTTCGTCGGCGCGTGCAGCCTCCGCTCTGGACCTGGCGGAGGCGATCGCTCCGCGGGTCGATGTCCTGCTACTCGTCGGCGAGATTCCCCAGAGCGGCGGCCCGCCGCCTTGGAACTCTGTCCTGCAAGCTCAGGAGAAACCGTTCCATCTGGGACAGGTGCTGCAGCAGGTCATCCGTGGTCAGCGGCTGGACGGACTGCTCTACTTCGGGAGCGGAAGCGGAGCGATCCTGTTGGAGAGTCAACTGGATGAACTGGTGGGGTTCGCGCAAGCCAGCCGTCCGGGGGCTCTGTTCAACAACTTCTACTCGTGTGATTATGCGGCGGTCTCGAAAGCGGAGGCCCTTCTCCCTCTCACACTGCCGGAACGAGATAACGGATTGGGGTTCTGTCTGGCGGACGCCGGAATCCCTTGCTTCAGCTTGCCTCGCACGGTGCATACACAGTTCGATCTCGACACGCCGATAGACCTTCTCCTGCTCAAGGAGACAGACCGTGGAGGGCCAAGACTGCGATCCTTCCTTGAGAATCATACGTTGCGTCAACCCAAACTAGAAAGGGTCTGTTCGTCTCTGGTTGAGCGCAGTGCGCTGGTGTACTTGATCGGCCGCGTGAGTCCGGTGACCTGGCAGTCGTTCGAGACACAGGTGGCTTGCCGAACAGCGGGGTTCATAGAAGGGAGAGGGATGAAGGCGCACGCGTATGCACGTTCGCCGATCCTTGCGACCGTGTTCCGACACCGCGGGGTCCATGAGTTGTTCGCGTGGCTCGAAGGGGCAGCGGATGCCGCCATCATCGACTCCCGACCTTTGCTCTCGTGGGAGGGAACGCTGCCCTCTGCTCATGACCGGTTCTCCAGTGACCTGTTTCGTTCCGACCAGATCGAGGATCCTCGGTGGCGGGAGTTCACCCGCGCCGCGGCGGAGAGTTCGGTTCCGGTTCTTCTGGGAGGGCACTCTCTGGTGAGCGGGGGACTGTACTTGCTCGCCGAGATCTGCTGGAAAGGGCGCAACCTACCGCGTAGACTTCACCCGGAGCCGTACAAAGGAGATGGGTGTTTTCCATGAACGCATCCCCGGAGAGACGTATCATCGATGTGGATCCGCAGACGTCGGCGCTGATGGCCGCCGAGGAACGACGCCAGCGCGAGAAGATCATCTTGATTCCATCCGAGAGTCTGACGCCTCCACCTGTTCGAGAAGCGCTGAGCTCGGTGTTCACCAGCCTCTATGCGGAAGGGTATCCGCGAACGGCGATGATCGCCGCAACACCCGACGAGCTAGCGGATCTCGATGTTCAGATGGCCGCATACCGTCGCTATGCGGATCGCCGGTTCTACAAAGGGACGGAGTATGCGGACGTCGTGGAGTCGTTGGCGATCCGGCGGGTCGCCGAGTGCTTCAGCACCCCTGAGATCCCTGCGGAACAGATCTTCGCCAACGTGCAGGCCCTCTCCGGCGCGGCCGCCAACCTGGCGGTCTACGATGCGTTCGTCGAGCCGGGGGAGACGGTGATGGGCATGGCCCTGACCGAAGGCGGACATCTCACGCACGGATCACAGTTCAACGTGACGGGCAAGCGGTACCGCATTGTTTCGTACGCAGTGGATCCAAGTACCGGGCAGCTGGATTACCGGCAAATCCGACGCCTCGCGGAGCAGTACCGACCCAAGATGATCATCGGTGGATTCACGTCCTACCCTTGGCAGCCCGACTGGCAGGCGTTCCGGGAGATTGCCGACACTGTGGGGGCCGTGTTGTTGGCCGATGTCGCACACACCGCAGGGCTGATCGTGGGCGGCCAGTATCCCAATCCGGTCGGGATCGCAGACGTCGTCACGTTCACGACACACAAGACGCTCTGCGGTCCCAGAGGAGCCGTCATCCTCTCCACCGATTCCAAGGTGGCATCGAGGGTGGACACCGCAGTGTTCCCGGGGCATCAGGGGGGGCCGCACGTCA
>CAZQHD010000023.1:0-10136 GCA_964593295.1 uncultured Thermotogae bacterium
TCGAGGACTGGCGGATCGGCGGCGAGTCGGTTGGGACAGCAGCCTTCCGCAGTTCGAGCCCGATCCCGATGGGATGCCGACGCGCAAGGCCTCGGAGAGGGTTCTACAGCGGCTCGGGATCGGCGTACCGGAGCTGATCGGCGGTTCGGGCGATCTCAACCCATCGACCTATACCTGGTTGAAGGGTTGGGGGGATTTCCAGGCTCCTATCAAGGATGATAGACTACCAGAAGGTGCAGTAGGTCAGGGATATGGATATCACGGTCGCAATGTTCACTTCGGCGTGCGCGAACACGCCATGGGCGCCATCGTCAACGGAATGGCGCAACACGGAGGCCTGATCGCGTACGGTGCTTCGTTCTTGGTGTTCTCCGACTACATGCGGCCACCGATCCGTCTGGCGGCGCTCAGCGGGTACGGTTCGTTGTTTGTCTACACGCACGACAGTATCGGCGTTGGCGAAGATGGCCCAACGCATCAGCCCATCGAGCAACTGATGAGCCTGCGGCTGATCCCGGGGTTGGTCGTGATCCGGCCGGCCGACGCAAGGGAGACCGTAGGCGCCTGGCGGCAGGCGATCGAACGACGAGAGGGTCCGACCGTCCTGGTGTTGACGCGCCAGCCCGTACCCACGCTTGCGCAGACGGATCCGGACGGCGTTGCCCATGGCGGGTACGTGGTTTGGGACTCAGATCCCCGCCCGGAGCTGATCTTGATCTCCACTGGATCGGAGCTCTCTGTCGCCATCTCAGCCGCAGAGGCGATAGCCCAGCAGGGCGGACGGATCCGGGTGGTATCGATGCCGAGCTTCGAGCTGTTCGACCGTGAATCGCCTGCGTACCGTGACAAGGTTCTCCCCGCCGCAGTCAGTGCGCGTGTGGCCGTGGAGGCAGGGCGAGGACTGGGTTGGGAACGTTACGTCGGATCCCAGGGTAGAATCCTCGCGATCGATGGGTACGGAGCCAGTGCGCCTGGCGAGATCGTGATGGAGAGGCGTGGATTCACCCAGGAGACAATCATCGAGGCGGTCAACGATCTGGTCGAGAAGTGACCGTCGGACAAGATCATAATTAGGCCGCGCGAGGACGTGGCGAAGGGAGGAGAACGATGTGGAAGGTGAAATGGATCGAGAGATGGTGCGTCCAACCACGGTCTCACGCCCTGGTGGCCTGTATGGTGCTGGGAGTGTTCCTCTCGCTACAGTCGTGTACTCCGCCTCTGCCTGTCGAGCAGGGTCCGACCTTGCACTTCGAGCAGGCCGGAGCGGACTGTGCCGCAGACGGCGCAGCGGATGAAGCCACGATCAGCGTGGAGGGAAGGGAGATTGCGATCGACGGGGTGATCCTCGCCGGCTCGCCCTGTCAACACCTCGTCCCCCAAGCGTCAGTCGAGCAGGGAACCGTGACATTGACGGTTGATGCGCTGCCACAGCCGGGGTCGTGCGTGCTCTGCGTGGGCGCGATATCCTACTCGGCGCGGCTGTCCGATCTTGATCCCGGAGCCTACCGCGTGGTGATAGAACACGAGGGAGTGAGCATCGCAGAGGCCAACATCACGCTGAACGTCATCGACGGACCCTGACGCAGCCCAGGCGCACCAATCGCCGTCTACGCGCCGCCCCGGATCGATCCCGGATCAGCGCGAGGGGAAGACCGATAGGAGGCAGAGAGTGTTTGAGCAACCGACGCGCAATCTCGCGCTTGAGCTGGTTCGGGTCACCGAGGCTGCGGCCCTGGCCGCCGGCCGCTATATGGGACGCGGGGACAAGGACGCAGTGGATCGCGCCGCCGTGGCCGCGATGCGTCATGTCCTCGGTACAGTTCGCATGAACGGAACCATCGTTATCGGAGAGGGAGAGAAGGATGGGGCCCCGATGCTGTACTGCGGTGAGCCGGTGGGCACCGGCGACCCTCCCGATGTCGACATCGCAGTGGATCCAGTGGACGGCACGACGCCTCTGGCCATGGGAAACCTCAATTCGATCGCCGCGGTCGCGCTCGCACCGCGGGGTGCTATGTTCGATCCAGGTCCGTTCATGTACATGGACAAGATCGCTGTGGGACCCCAAGCACGCGGGAAGATCGACATCAACGCCCCGGTCGTGGACAACCTGGAGATCGTCGCCCGATCCAAAGGAGATCGCGTTCGTGACCTGACCGTGGTCATTCTGGATCGCCCGCGGCACGAGCAGCTGATCGCCGAGGTCCGCGCCTGCGGAGCCCGCATTCGCCTGATTCCAGCGTGCGACATTGCCGCGGCGCTGATGACGGCTTGGGAGGACTCACACATTGACGTCCTGCTGGGTATCGGAGGCAGTCCGGAAGCGGTGATCTCGGCGTGCGCGTTGCGGGCCATGGGGGGAGAGATCCAGTGCCGATTGGTGTCACGCAATGACGTCGAACGAGAAGAGGGGAGACGACGCGGCTACAACCTGGATCGCGTGCTCACGCATGACGACTTGGTGGCGTCGGAGGACGTGTTCTTCGCAGCCACCGGGGTGACCGACGGGGAGCTTCTTCGCGGTGTCGACTACTCAGGCCGAGGGGCGGTCACCGAGAGCCTGGTGGTTCGTGGTTTGACCGGCACCGTACGCGAAGTGCGTGCCTTCCACAAGCTGGACAAGATCAAACACATCAGCGGCGTCGACTACTAGGGACAGGCCTTAGGGGCAGGCCTTCTGCTCGACACCGACTGCCGATGGAAGAGCGCTCGCGGAGCCGACATGGGACCGCACCTTGAATCTCTCCTTACCACGCGGATTCGTTGATTCCGAAGTACTCACCATCGATTCGATCCCGCGCTGACAGGCTGACCTCAGACAGCTACCGCTTGTCTGGCGATGGCTTCGCTGCGCCGCTGCTAGTATTCGCTCCGGAGACCGAACTCGGCGTCCTCCACCCACTCGTTCGGCCGGTTGTAGTACTCCACCAGTGAGCTGAGGAAGGCGAAGTGTTCGCGCTCGCGATCGGCCAGTCGTACGAACAGGTCGGCTCGTTCTGCATCCTCCGCATCCTCCGCATGCTCACGGTAGAAGGTTTCGGTCGTTCGCTCCACGTCCATTCCCCGTCGGAGCAGACTGATCAGCGATCTGTCGGGGGAGATCGACGTCGAGCCGCCTTCCACATTGCCCTGAACCCATCCCCGCGCCTCCTGGACGAGGTCCTGGCCCCGAATCCCGTCCGCTTCCTGCGTGCCGAGCAGGATCTCGGCGTGCTTCGCCTCCTCGTCCGCCAGTAGCTCAAGGATCCGCCGTGCCCCGGGATCACTTGTGCTCTCCATGGCGTCGCGGTATGCCCTCTCGGCGCGCCGCTCGAGCCTCACGGCCTCGTCGATCAACGACATACAGGCTCCTCCTCTTCTTGCTCCTGGGCCGACAGTGCGGCTGTCGGCTCGTACGACCATGCGATCCTACGGGGCATACTGAACCTCCTTGAGCGCTTCAGCGACAACCTTCGCAGACTGGCGGAGCGCGTCACGCTCGGCGACGGTGAGCGGCAGGTGCAAGGTGCGGGAGACGCCGCGTCGGCCGATGAGGCTCGGCAGACTAAGGTACAGCCTTGGGAGCTCATATCGTTCCGGCACCAAGCTTGAGACCGGTAGGATCGCCTGCTGATCCAGAAGAATGCTCTGTGTGATCCGCAGCAGCGCCACCGAGACGGCGTAGTAGGTCGCCCCCTTCCGCTCAACGATCTCGTAGGCTGCGTTCTTGGTGGACTGCTCGATGTCCTGGCGTACGGCATCGGTGGCCGTGCACCCTGAGGCTCGGCAGTAATCATCCAATGGAATGCCGGCGACCGAGGTCCGGCTCCATACGGTCACCTCGCTATCCCCATGCTCTCCGATGACGTAGGCATGAACGTTGCGTGGGTCCACACCTAGGTGTTGTCCCAGCAGATGGCGCATACGGGCGGTGTCCAGTACCGTGCCCGATCCGATCACCCGATGTGCAGGCAGTCCTGAGAGCTTCCAGGCGATGTGGGTCATGATGTCCACCGGATTGGTGGCGATCAACAAGATGGCGTCTGGATTGGCCGCCACCGCACGCGGGATGACATCCCCGAAGATCTCCGCATTACGATGGAGAAGGTCCATTCGGCTCTCACCCTGCTTCTGGGAAGCTCCCGCAGCCACCATGACGATGTCGGCATCCCCACACTCTTCGTAGGTACCGGCAGAGAGGTGAACGGGGGCTGACAGAGATGCTGCATGCCCCAGATCCATCGCCTCTCCCTGGGCTCGCTCCATGCGTACATCGACGAGCGAGATCTGGCTGACGGCTGCTTGAAGGATGAGCGTATAGGCGTACGTCGACCCAACCCTGCCGGCCCCCACGATGGCAACCTTCGTCGGGACTGGCAGGAATCCGTTCTTCTTCTCGGTTGTGGTCACGTGTATCCCCTTCCAGATCGAAATGGCTGCGCGGCCGTGGCTCGTCGTCCTGGGGACACGCCGATAGCAGCGCGCCGAAGAAGCACCTGGAGAACGTGATTGTTGAGTGGAACGAAATGCTGTTGAGAAGTAGAAGCGATTCGAGCATAGCACGCAGCGATCTGAACGTCAACCGCACGTCGTGCGGGCGGCTCGCGCCACACCGAAGGATATCACACCACATCGTGGCCGCAGAATGAGAGGCTTCGGGTGGTTGAGGATTTGCATCCCCCTCTCGCATCGTGTATGGTGGTACTGTTACAACACGTTCTCAACCGGTGTACTCTGCACTTCATCCCCGCAAGGTAACTGCCAACCCCTGCGTTGGCCCATTCGTCGAGTGCATCCGGCGCACAGCCTCTTCTCAACTCACAACTCTCAGAACCTAACACACAGTATGGAGGTGTGCGATGCGAAGAACATGTGGCCTTGTCCTGGTTGGTCTCCTAACGGCAGCGTTGCCGGCGGCGGCAATCTCGCTGTGTGACTATCAAACCCCGGAGACATCGCTGACCGAGATGGGATTAGCACTGAACTTTCGCTACTTCGATGATGGAGCCACCCCGGAGGTCGACGTCAACTCAGGCAAAGTCGAGTTGGATTACAGCCAGCTCTATGACTCACCATCGTCCGGCTTCTCGCTGAGCGGACTCGGCCGACTCTCGCTTGCCGACTACGTCCCCACCGACTTGCTTGCCCACGGATCGGGATCCCTTCGCTTCTATCTGGATGGAACGTCAGCGTTCTACGCGTTTGGGGGCGCCGAGGGTTCTGTCTCGTTGAGCGTCGCGTCGCTTGACGTCCGTGCCGGAGGAGGATACGGCCGTTTCACCGATGTCACCCCGATGGCCAAGGCGATGCGCATCCGAGACAAGTTGGTCAGTACGGGCGCGCTCGACGCCCCGATCTCCGACATAGCGGTGGTCAGGATCGCCGAGACGATCGGTCGTCGGATCGAGTTCGAGACACTTCGCGATCTTGTCCATGAGATTGAGGATGCGGTGGAGAGCGAGACCGGAGCAGAACTTGACGCTCGTTCGCTCCTCTGGATCGAGGAGATCGTCGATCGGGACGGGGACCAGCGAAGGTGTGGATGGACCGTACAGGGCGGCCTGGGCTACGAGCTCATCGATCCCGAGGGTGGTAACCGCGACCTCCTCGCGACGCTCACAGCCGACGCGGCATGGACGTTGATGGCTGTTGACCAGATGATACTGCACGCCGGGTTCTCTGCACCTCTCGCTGCGCACGCGACGAGTACGCTCAATGTCAGCGGGAGCTACAAGCGCAGCCTGTCCGACATGGCGAAACTGGATCTGCGCTTCATGATGCAGCGGATCGTTCCGTCAGACGAGCCTGCGTCTTCAACCTGGTCAGTCTCCGCAACGATCGCCTACCCCCTGAGGATGGGGGACATCGGACTGCAGGCTTCTTTCGGGCAGAAGGCAGGCGATCCTCGCATGACCACGGAAGTGGGCATATCGGCATCGCTTGATCTGCTGTAAGCCGAAGCTTCTTCAGCAGGAGAGGAGGGGACCATCATGAAGACGCTGGCCGGAAAGATGATCTCGGTCGAGGTCGGTGTGAGACAGAAGAGGGCGGCGCGCAGGGTTCGCGCCGCCCTCATGAAGAGACCCGCACCCCACGATGGCGACGAGCGTCCGATCGCCGAGCACACGAGGTTGACGTTCCTCAGGACTTTCGACGTGTCCGGGACGTCGGCCCCGAATGAGCCGTCGGTCTGGGTCGATTTTGCGATCCGGATCGATATGCCCGCGAAGCCTGATCCGATCGCCCGATGGCTGACCGGTGCGCTGGGAGACCTGGGCGATGAGATCGCGCTTCGTGTCAACAAGATCGACGTCGCGCTGAACGAAGAGGAGGTTCGAGAGGTTCTCTGAGTGCCGCTGGAGGCATGTCGATCGCACACCAGCGGTACTCTCTCGCTGGAAGGAAGGAGTCACTGAAGGGAAGGTGAACGTAGCATGTTGCGCTCAATGAAGGAGATCATCGGATACGAGTTTGTGGCGCAAGATGGATCGATCGGACGCTGCCACGATTTTCTGTTCGACGATCGTGATTGGGTTGTCCGGTACCTTGTGGCCGATACAGGCAAGTGGCTGCCAAGCCGCAAGGTGCTCATCTCTCCGATCGCTCTTGAGAACCCCGATTGGGAGCGGCGGCGGCTCGAAGCGGCGCTCACCAAGCAGCAAGTGGAGAATGCCCCGTCGCTGTCGGAAGACGAGCCCGTCTCCAAGCAATATGAGCTGGATTACTTCGCCCACTATGGTTGGCCACACTACTGGGTCGGCCCGGGACCGTGGGGTCCCTACCCTCTTCCAAAAGATCTTCGGAAGAGGCACCCCGACGAAAAGGAGATGATCGAGGAGCGATTGCCCGGAGACCCGCACCTCCGGTCCTCTCGAGAGGTGAAGGGCTATCACGTCGCGGCTGCTGACCGGGACATCGGTCATATCGAAGACCTCATCATCGAAGACGATGCATGGGTCATCCGATATTCCGTCGTCGACACCCGAAACTGGCTCCCCGGGCGGAAGGTCTTGGTCGCTCCAGGTTGGCTGACAAGCATCGATTGGCCCCAAAGGAAGGTCCACACTGATCTCACCGCGGAGGAGATTGAGAACAGCCCCGAGTACGACCCAAGTATGCCCATCAAACGAGAATACGAAGAGCAGCTACATGACTCCTACAGGCGTCCCGTTTACTGGGGAGGAAACAGATGAGAGCGCGGACTGCAATTGCTGTCATTCCGACAGTTCTGGTCGTGATAGCCCTCGTGTTGTATCTGTTGCCGGCACCAGATCCCCTAGGCAATGCTGATACAGTGTATGTCGAGCTTCCCGGAACGGAGGCGGGCTCCTCAGACATCAGTGCGTTGCAGGAGCAGCTTTCAGTTGTCTTGAACGATCGCAATCTCGAGATCGTGACCGATCGCTCGTCGGCAGATGTCGTGCTCGCGATCACGGAAGCCAACTTGAACCTTGCCGATGTCGAGTTCTCAATCAGCAGAGGCGAGGTTTCGGGCCATGCGAAAGCCGTGCTTACAGCGACCCACGTAGATTCAGGAAGGACGTACACGATGGATCTCGTTCTCCGTGCGCAAGATGGGAGACTGAACGCGACGCTCCGTGCCCGGAAATTCTATGAGTTCTGGAAGTAGAGGACAAAAGGAGGAAAAACATGTCTGTGATCAAAGTCATTGAGATCATTGGATCGTCGAAGAACAGTTGGAAGGATGCTGCTGAGCAGGCCGTCAATAAGGCGTCGCAAACAGTGCACAACATCACCGGCATCGAGATCATCGCGCAGACCGCGCAGGTCAATGAAGGCAGGGTCGCGGATTATCGCACAACCGTTCACGTCGCCTTCGAACTCGACGACTGATCCCGAGTTGCTGGCTCCTGCCTGAGGGGAGACGCTGGGCTGTGCGGTTGATGAAGACGGGCTCACGTCGCAGCGACTGTTGGGGACAGAGTGGCTGACGACGGTCGGCTTGTCATCACCGGGGAAGAGCATCGAACTACATGGAGGCAACCTCTGGGAAGGAGGTCGCCCGATGACCCGGCGAAGCGTGAGATGCATGCGGGGATGAATCGGACAAGGGCTGTCCGGAGGGAGCACTCGCCATCAAGTGGAAGGGAGATGAGTTGCTTTGATTTTTGGACAGGGAGTTACGCTGTTTCGCCTCTTCGGTTTCACCGTAAAGATCGACCTGAGCTGGCTTCTCATCGCCGTCCTCCTGACATGGTCACTGGCGGTCGGGGTATTCCCTACGTACGTTGGAGGGCTCTCGGCATGGAGCTACTGGCTGATGGGGGCCGTCGGCGCGCTCGGCCTCTTCTTGTCCGTCATCATCCATGAGCTCGCCCATTCACTGGTAGCGCGCCGTTTCGGCCTTCCTATGCGCTCCATCACGCTGTTCCTGCTGGGCGGAATCGCTGAAATGGGAGAGGAGCCGCAGAGCCCGGGGGCGGAGTTCTTCATGGCACTTGCCGGTCCGGCCACCAGCGTCATCCTTGGGCTGGGTTTGCTCGGACTGGTAATGATCCTCCCGGACGCGGACTGGCCAACCCCCGTCTACAGCGTGATCAGCTACCTGGGTGTGATCAACCTCGTACTGGCGGGGTTCAACCTGCTACCTGCTTTTCCGCTTGACGGCGGTCGGCTTTTACGAGCGGGGCTATGGAAGGGCCTCAACGATCTGCGCCGAGCGACCCAGATCGCGAGCTGGATCGGTTCAGCCATCGGACTCGGACTCATCGCGATGGGCGTGCTCTTCTTCTTCCGCGGAGCCTTCATCAGCGGGATCTGGTGGTTTGTGATCGGCCTCTTCGTCCGGCAGGCAGCGGCCAGCGCCTACCGAAACGTTCTCGTTCGGAGGGCACTGGCCGGTACCTCGCTGAAGCGTTTCATGAAGACCGATCCAGTGACCGTTTCTCCCTCCATCAGCATTGCAGAACTGGTCGAGGAGTACTTCTACCGTCACCACTACAAGATGCTCCCCGTGGTCGACGATGGGAAGCTGCGGGGGTGCATTACAACGAGCGAGGTCAAACAGATCTCGCGCGACGCGTGGCCAACGGAACTCGTGTCGGGACATCTTGAAGCATGCAGTGAGGACAACGCCGTCACAACAGACACGGACCCGCTGCAGGCCCTGAGGCAAATGCAGCGGACACGCAAGAGCCGGCTCATGGTCATTGAGCACGGCGAGTTGGTCGGCGTCCTTACACTGAAGGATCTCCTGGAGTACCTGTCGCTGAAGATCGATCTAGAGGGTGAAGGAGGCTCGCAAAGATGATCAGCAATCCGCCATCTACATCTACTGCCTTGATCAAAGCGGAGAGCAGATCGGATCCCATGCATGGCATCGGGGGCACCGGGCCGACCCCGGATTCACCGTGAGCGGGACAAGGACCGGAGGATCCCCTGATCGAGGCAGTGGGTTCTTGCGGCTCGCTGCGGCCATTGCCGTCCTACTTCTCCTCATCTATTTCGTGCGTCCTTTGATGGTCGGCTTCTCTTCGCTCCTGGCAGGAGTCTTGCTGGCGGTGATTCTCGACATCCCAGTATCCGGGCTGCAGCGTTGGACTCACATCCGTCGCTCAGTCTCGTTGGCGCTTGTCCTCATCGTGCTCGTCATGGTCTTCGCAGCACTCGCATGGGCTGTCGGTACGCCGGTGGTGTCTCAGTTGGGGCGACTGGTGGGAAGGCTACCGGATCTGCTGGACAGCGTCCGGTCCGTTCTTGACCAGTCGGAGTGGGGACGGAGCATCAACTCGTTCGTCCCTGGCCCCGAGGACATCAGTCGGCTCGGCCCCCAAATCGCGGGGGGAATCAGCATGGCGTTCTCCTCGACGGTCGAGATTCTCATCGGCATGGTGGTCACGCTCTTCATCGGCGTCTACTTCGCGCTCGAGCCAAGGGTCTACGTCGACGGATGGCTATTGCTGGTTCCGATCGAGCATCGCCGTCGATGGCGCGAGATCCTCCAGAGCGTCGGACGTGCGTTGCGATGGTGGCTGATGAGCCGACTCCTGTCCATGCTCGTGATCGGCACCCTGACAGTGGGGGCACTCCTTCTAATCGGCGTCCCCTTCGCGCTCGGCCTGGGTCTGCTCGCCGGCGCACTCTCCTTCATCCCCTACCTGGGGCCGGTACTCGCCGCGGTTCCCGCGATCCTTGTC
>CAZQHD010000023.1:10146-21676 GCA_964593295.1 uncultured Thermotogae bacterium
ACTCTCGGAGGGAACCACTCTTGCCTTTCTTGTGCTCGCCGCCTACGTCGTCATCGAAGGAGTCGAAAACTACCTGGTGGCGCCGCTCGTACAGTGGCGGCTGGTGCGGCTGGCACCGGTGCTCGTCATCCTCGCTCAGGTCATCTTCGGCCTGATGTTCGGCTTGGTGGGCGCACTGCTCGCGACACCAGCGCTGATCCTCGTCATCGTCGTGGTGCAGACCAGGTACATCGAGGATGTCTTGAAGGATCAGATCACGATCCTAGGCGATCGCACTTGACACTCATCGCGCTTCTGGGAGATGTCCTCCGAGATCGCCGCACTATCGCGAGAGCACCAGCCGGTTGCGACCCGCCGCCTTCGCTTCATACAGCGCCTCGTCCGCCCGGTGGACCAGCTCCTCCTCCTTCTCGACCACGGAACTGGGATACGATGCAGCTCCCAGGCTGATCGTGGCCCGGATGGTCTGCGATCCGTCCGCCACTGAGGTGTCTTCGACCACTCGACGCAGTCGATCCCCGACGAGGCGCAGGTCCTCGGCGGACGCTGCGGGCAACACAGCAAGGAACTCCTCTCCCCCGTAGCGGATCAGCACATCGCCCTCTCTCAGGATGGTCTTGGCAATTCGGGTGATCGCGACCAGCAGACGATCCCCCACGAGATGCCCGTACGTGTCGTTGATCTGTTTGAAGTGGTCAATGTCCATCATCAGGACCCCCACCGGCGAGTGCATGCGAACGGCTCGATCGAATTCCTCGTGCAAGCGTCCCAGCCCGAACCGCCGGTTGTACGCACCGGTGAGCGGATCCAACGCTGCGAGCCGCTGGAGTCGGTCGTGTGCGATGGCGTTGTTCAGTGCCAGGCCGAGACTCGGTTTCAGCAGATCCACCCGCTGGAGGGCTTCCTCGTCCAATGGATTGGGCGACGCCAGGACCACTACGCCCAACGCGATCCCTTTGTACATGGCAGGCAAGACCAGCACTTCGGATGGACGGAACCGGGCCAGCACACCATCCACCTGCATCCCCTCGGGAAGCTGAACCCGTTGGGGAGTCCCCGAACGGACGCACTGACGAACGTGATCGTTCTGTGCCAGCGCGTCTGCCTCGAATAGTCCGTGTGATGCCACGACCTCCAGCTCCCCACTGGACTCGCACAGGATCGCGCCTCCGACGGCTTGTACATGCTCCATAAGCTGCGTCAACGCGCGCTGCGCCAGCCCCTCCAACTCAAGATCACTGGCCAGCATCTCGGAGAACCTGCGAACGGCTTCCTGCGTTTCCAGGGAGTGGGCAAGCGCCCGAACAAGGCGGTTGAACGCCTCGGCACTCTCGCCGATCTCGTCGTCGGAGTCCACCACGACGGCGCACTCCTCGGGCGTACACTGCGTCATATCTCCGGACGCCGTAACACGAAGAAGCTCCTCCTCGATGTGCGTCATGGCACCGGCGAGCAGCCGCATGCGTGAGCCCACGATGATGCGCGCGAGCGCGAAGTTGATCGCGCCCGCCAGTGCGCCCGCTCCCAGGCACGCGAGGAAGAACTCGACGGTCAGTGAAGTCTCCGCAGAGACCCCCAGCAGGATGACGAAGAACGGGAAGACCGTTCCGATGAGCAGGCCAAACGCCACCATCCATACGGCAAGATCATGGAAGACCTTCCTCGTGATACGCACTTCGGGAACCTCCCTACAGCGAATGCTTTCCCCATTCTACCGACCACAGGGGCGCCGAGAGGGGCACGTGTCCACCGCAGCCCTCCCAGGTGCAAGCATCTATCCCCGCTACATGGAGCAGACGATCGGGTCTTCGGCTGCTAGGGACAAGGGAAGGCGGGAACCGCGGAGTCACGGACGATACCCGCCGAGAGACAGTGTGTGCAGCACGGTCTCCAGGTTCGCCTCCCACCGGTCGAAGTAGGTGCGATCGCACATCTCGGCCACGGCCGCCAGTGGCACGAATACGTTCAGGTTTGCCGCGGGCAGCGGTGGGTATCCCCAGGATCGAATGGCGCCCCATATCGCGGGCTCCCGATTGGCGGGATTATCGGGAATGACGTGGCTTGGCAGGGAGGCAAGAAGAGCGAGGACGTACGCTCGGTCCGGATTCAGCCGGCACCAGAGCTGTGCCGCCTTGTGGAATCCATCGTATGCCTGGCGGATGTGGGGTTTGTCCAACGCTGTCTGTACGTGGTCTTCAGCGGCGAACACGAGCATCACCTTCAGGTTGGGGAGGACGCGCCGAAGCATCGGATACCGATGGACGGTGGACCGGAACGGCCACAGAGAAGCCGCTTCTTCCGGCGTGGCGAGTGTCTCGGGCCAACTCTGCCTGGTCAGCGATCCGTTGTCAAGCAGCGCCTGCAGCAGGCCGGTGGACCAGTAGTCCTTGTCCCACATGCGAGGATGCTTCGAGGAGCAGACGTAGTCCGGTGTCGCTGGGTCCAGACTGCGAAAGGCTGGTCGTCCCTCGGGCACGTCATCGTTCTGCAGCCAATAGACGGTGGAGTAGTCGATAGCGATCGACGTCGGGGTGTAGCCGGAGGGGTCATAGAACGGGTTGTGCACCGCCTGCCCCGTTTCGTCGTCCCAGTGTCCCGGCTCCAGCGGGTACATGGCATCGGTCGTCGGATTCTCACGCCCCACGAAGAACCGCACACCCGACAGCTCGTCTCCATGGAGGGCGAGCACGTTGGTGGCGGCAATGCCCGAGTGGGAGAAGGCATACAACCCAACCACGTCGTACAGGACGGGCAAGTCCAGAATCTCATCCATCGTCCGACCCTCGATGTTGGCCATGTCCCCGACGGCGAACCGGATGATATCCCGCAGCGCACGCAGGCAATCGGCTCCTCCATAGTCGAAGATCCCTTCGCTGTATGCGCCGGTACGTCGATCAGTCTGTCCCGGCCAGAGGTAGGTCACGTAGACGGCTCCGATCGCGTCAGGGTCCAGTTGGTGGCTGAAGCCGGGGGGCGCGGTGAAGAAACCGGACACGTTGATGATGACGGGGGCGCCCTCTTGGTATCTCGGGGTTCGCGGTGCGCGGATGTGTACGGCGATGCGGCCCAGCCCTTCGGATTCGACATGCGTGATCCAACCGCCGACGCGAGGGTCGGTGTCGAGCCAGGTGATCAACTGTGACTCTGGGTTTCCCGTTGCCCTCGTAGTCGCCGCGTGCGCACGGTCGGCCATCTCGTAGATGGCGGCCAGCTGGTACACCGGTTGGGGCACCGCCGGCGGCAGGGCATAGCCTGTGGGATCGCTCCAATCAGACGGTGGCGCGTTCGCCGGCAGATCGACCAACGGAAGTCGACGGAGCGTGGGGTCGACGTGCCCAATGGCCTCAGGCGCGGGATTGATCTTGACCCATGCGTCGTGCATGGCCCACCCATCGAACGCCTGGTGGATGTGCGGCTTGTCCATGGGCGCTTGCACATGGTCTCTGACGCCGCACAGCAGCATGGCCTCCAGCGCGGGGTTGGCTGCGACGGCGTCGGCGTACAACACGACGGACTCGCGCAGGTCCCAATAGGCCTCCGCCTCCTCCAACGACACCAGATCGTCCGGCCATCGGTCGCCGAACAGACCGCGTGCGACGATTTCCCGCATCACCGGACGGGAGTACGTGACCCTCACGGCGTCCACGGGGCACGTGTCCAGTGGGAAGTCTTCGTCACGGTCGATCGTGCCATCCAAGTTGACGTCCGGCACCTGGGCATCAAGATGAGGATGGTAGACGGTGGTGTATCGGCTGTCTCCGCTCCCATCGTGGAGGATCGGGTAGGCCGCCTGGGTCGGGTCGAACGTCAGCTGAGCGTAGTCCATCGGGAGAGTCCACGGTCCGTAGCCGGTGCCAAACGGGTTCTCGTAGTCCGCCTGAACGTTGCTGGGTACTAGGCGGATCCTCCCCAGGTCTCGTGTCGCGATCTGGCTGGACACCGGCGTCTCCCACTGGATGATGTAGCGCAGGTACGGAGCAAGCACCTCTCCGTGCAGCGCCGCAGCCGCCACGGGCAGGTTCCCCCCGTTCGACAACCCGATGATGCCGACGTTCCTGTGAAGCACCGGAACCGGGACGACCTCGCCGAGAGTCCGGCCCTCGCTGTCCCCAAGCACGCCTGCGGCGTACAACACCACGTCTCGTAACGCAGCAATACACCGCTCGCCCCGGTAGTCATAGACCCCAGCCGATGACAGACCGCTGTACGGGTCAGAGCCACCCGGCAGCAGGAAGGTGATGCCGATGATGCCGTCCGCCGCATCCGACAGGCCCAGATGGATGCCGCCCGGCTCGAACCCCCCGGGAACCATGATGATCACCGGGGCCCCGTCGGCATACCGAGTGACTCCGCTACGCGGGACATGGACGCGAACTGCCAGCGTCCCTCCCGGCTCTCCGGTGGAGCTCGACGGCAAGCGTATGTCGTATGCGTCAAAGGGACTGGTGGGAACAGATGCCTGCGCTGACACGGTCGAAGGCGCGACGATTGTGATCAGAAGAATGGTCAACCCAAGCAGTACGCAGACAAGCAAACGAAGCGGAGCGCGACGCCTCATGGTAGCGAACCTCCTTAGCATCATCTATGCACAGAGCCGCGGTCGGTTTCGGGGAACGGCAACGACAGCCTTCCGCGACACCTGGACCAAGATGACGCACCCCATCACCGTACATGCGGGCGCAGAGAAACCAAGCCGACATCCGCACGGAAGCCCGACCCTGGAACCGACGCTGGGCGGTGTAGGCAATGGCTCCGTCGAAGCGGCGTCGGTCCTGTACAATGACGATGCGGGACCAACGAAAGGAGCGCGACGTGGAACTAGCAGGAAAGCGCGTGGCCGTACTGGCCGAGAACAGCTATGAGGATCTGGAGCTCTGGTACCCCGTGCTGCGCATGAAGGAGGCCGGCGCTCAGGTATCCGTCGTGGGCATGGCTGGTGTGGACGAGTACAGAAGCAAGAACGGCTATCCGGTGCGAGTGGATATCGCCGCAGAATCGTTGACGGCCTCCGACGTCGATGCGGTGATCATCCCCGGTGGCTTCGCGCCGGATCGAATGCGTCGCCATCAACCGATGCTTGACCTCGTCCGCAGCGTCTTCGAGCGAGGGGGCGTGGTCGCCGCGATCTGCCACGCCGGATGGGTACCGATCTCCGCGGGCATCGTCAGGGGGAAGACCATGACGTCGGTTGCCGCGATCAAGGACGACCTGGTCAACGCCGGAGCCACGTGGGTCGATCAGGAGGTCGTCCAGGACGGAAAGCTGATCACGTCCCGCACGCCGAAGGACCTGCCCTCCTTCTGCAGGGCGATCATCGAGGCGCTGCAGTAGTCGGGAGACCGTGAGCACTTGTACCCGCAGCGACCGATGCCCAACACCGCTCGTTGCAGGCGCAGACGCACGAAGAAGATGCAGTGCCATCGCCGCACGAACACGGAAGTTGGTTTGCGTCCCCGGCACAAATCTGTGGAGTCCTGCCTACGGCTGGAACACGCCTCGTATGCGCTCCAGCGCCCAGTCGAGCTCGCCCTGGGTGATCACCAACGGGGGAGCAAACCGGACGACGTTGTCATGGGTCTCCTTGCACAGGATGCCTTGTTCCTTCAACGCTTCACAGTACGGACGGGCTTTGGTCTTGAGCACGAGCCCGACGAACAGACCCTTCCCTCGGACCTGTTGGATGACCGGAGACGCGATCCTACGCAGCTCGCCCATGAAATACTCACCCAGCCTGCGCGAGTTATCGACCATGCCTTCCTTCGTGAGCACATCGATTGCCGCCAGCGCGCAGGCACAGGCCAACGGATTGCCGCCGAAAGTCGAGCCGTGCGATCCCGGATCGAACAGGTCCATGAGCAAAGCGCTTGCCACGACAGCAGAAATCGGAACCACACCGCCTCCCAACGCCTTGCCGAGGATGTACACATCGGGAATCACGTCCTCCCAGTCACAACAGAACATCTGCCCCGTTCTCCCAAAGCCGGTCTGGATCTCGTCGGCGAGGAGGAGCACGTTGCGTTCGCGGCAGACCGCGGCGATCTCCTTCAGGTAGCCGTCCGGAGGCACGATCACTCCGCCTTCCCCTTGGATCGGTTCCACGAGAAAGGCCGCTGTATTCTCCGTGACTGCCTTTCTCAATGCGTCCGCATCGCCGTACGGGATTGTGACGAAGCCTGGGGTAAGCGGACCGAACCCTCTCTTGTACGCGGGTTCAGGAGAGAAGGAGATGATCGTGACTGTTCTGCCGCCGAAGTTTCCGTCACAGACGATGATCTCAGCGGTGTTCTCCGGAACCCCCTTGACATCGTAAGCCCAGCGGCGGGCAAGCTTGATCGCGGTCTCCACGGCCTCAGCACCGCTGTTCATGATGAGCGCTTTCTCCTTGCCGGTGACTTGCGCCAGGAGTCTGCACAGCGGGCCTAGCTTGTCGTTGTGAAAGGCTCTTGAGGTGAGTGTGATCCGCCCGAGCTGATCGGACACGGCGTCCAGGATGACGGGATGCCGATGTCCCTGATTCAGGGCGGAGTACGCGCTGAGCATGTCCAGGTAGCGGGTCCCTTCAACGTCTTCGACCCATACACCCTCTCCACGGGCGATCACCACGGGAAGTGGAAGGTAGTTCGGTGCACAGTATCTTTCGGTAAGCTCCAAGACCTGATCGCTGTTCATGCTGCCCCCCCTCTGGTCTTCCATCCTGTCTGACCTCTGCCTCGCTGACGCGGCTCCGGGAAGACAGAGCGCCTGCGTCAGCACAATCGCTGAACACAGCCATCGTGGTCATCATAGTCGCCTTCGGTTGCGTTGGCAACAGTGCAGACTGTGTATGCAGTCTGGGTTCATCCACAGTCGCCCTCCACCTGCTGCGGGTGTTCTGAGGCGTGCCAGCATGGTCAGACCCGTACGGGTGCAAGCTCTTCATCCCGCGTAGGCGCAAATCTGGTGCAGACGACCAGCAGCCCTGAGAACTGAGATCCCTCGCGTTCCAACTGGCGATCGACGGTCTAACCTCAGTCCTGCGAGAGAAGGGCACACTCGGAATACTCGAGCGGCCAGAACTCCACCGGATGCGGATGGTCGTCCGACTGATCAACAGAAGCTCCCATCGAGATTGGAGACCGGCTATCCGTTCCGGTAGATTCTGCATGGATCTCCACGCCGGACAAGAGAGGAGGCCATGGATGAAGCTTGGTCGCAAGACAAGAACGACCGTTCTGGTGATCGCCTTCTGCTGTGCAGGATTCCATGCAGTGGCAGGTTCCTCCCCATTGATCGACCTGCTGGCACACCTCCCACGGGAGGTCGGAGACACAGGCACCGGATGGGCAACTGTACGTTTCGTTGATTATGCCGCACTGTTCGAGTCGGAAGGGCTGTCGCTGCTTCGCGAAGTTGGCAGCATCGGGCTGTTGACAGACTCCATCCCGTTGGGGCCGATTCTCAGCCGTATCGCCGCAGGTCCTGACGCTCTGTCATACATCTTCGTCAGCGCAGGACAGATGAGAGACATCGTCGGTTTCGAGTGGTTGCTCGACGTCGATCAGAGCCTGGAGTTTGGGGATCCGCCAGACCTCGGTCTTCTCCTGAGGGGCACGTTTGACGCCGGTGCGATCGGAGAGGCACTCTCAGCACGCGGATTCGACCTAGCAGATGTCGGCGGTGTCCCGGTCTGGCATCGCTTAGATGACCAGTCGATCTCTCTCGCGTTGCGCGAGATCGCTGATCCGTTTGGTGGGCATCTCGGAGCGGCAGCGCGAGTCGCTCTGCTTCCCGATACCGTGGCCAACGCACGTACGTGGGCACTGATTGACTCCATCCTCTCCTCCACGAATCGCGACCGACCCAGCCTGGCCGACGATCTGGCACATCAAGCCTTGGCCAAGGCAATCTCTGACCTTGATGGCCTGCTTCTCCAGGCGCTGTTCTTCCCCGGCAGCGCGTTCCAGTTCGGAGCGGGGCGCGCCGAAACACCTCCAGAGTCTCAGGATGATCCGGAGGCTCTTCCCCCGTTCTCGTTGGCCGTCCTGGCGGATCTACAGGACGAAGACGATCAGGTTCATCTGATCGGCCTCGTCTACGATGATGAGGCCACAGCGCGCACCGCAGCACAGACCTTGGCGCGACGGGTCGAGGCGTTCTCCCCGATCGACCCGCTTCAGGAACCGTTGGTCGTTCAGCACAATGCCACCGTTCAAGTGTGTGACGTTGCACCATCCGCCAACGGGATCGCTATCTCCTTGGTGGAAGCACGCTCCCCATTACCCAAAGACCGGATCGATCCAGAAACAGGGCTCTACAGTCTCCGCGGCCAGGTGTTTTCCGCGTGGGTTCAGGCCATCCTACGCCGTCAGTTCACGCCGCTTGAGTAACCCGCCGGGTCACATTCCCCCTTTCCGGAGTTTCACCTCGCCATACCGCGCGTGGGTCAGCCGCGAAGTCGCGGTATCAATGGGAGAAGCCCGACAGCTGACGGGCGCCAGGCAACCATGTGTGTCGCCGGTGGGTGTGCTTGTGCCCTTGAGGGGGCTCGAGTATATTCGTGCTCACGAATATGAATGTCCATGCTGGTGGCAGTAGGCTCAGGGCCAACGGAAAAGGGAGTTCGAGGTGACGCCTCGCGAGCGTTCAGATCCAGCCCGTCGGAACGCATCGGACATTCGGCCTTCAGATGACTTGGGGACGGACGGGGACGGAGTCCATACGGTCTGCGTGTCGAGTCTGTCCAAGTCGTACGGCGATGTACGCGCCGTGGTCGACGTATCTCTTCGTATCCATCAAGGCGAGCTGTTTGGCTTGCTCGGTCCGAACGGAGCCGGCAAGACGACGACGATCAACATGTTGACCGGGCTTGCGCGCCCCGATCGAGGATCGATCCTCCTCGACGGGATTGACTGCACAACGGATGGGAAGGCTGCTCAGCATCTGGTGGGGGTCGTCCCGGACGAGAGCAATCTGTATCCGGAGCTGACCGGGAGGCAGAACCTTACCTTCTGCGCCGCCCTCTACGGGATCGCCAAACGCGAGCGCACCGAACGGGCGCAGCGTCTGATCGAGCAGTTTGACCTGACCGCTGCAGCCGATCGGAAGTTCGCCGGCTACTCCAAGGGGATGAAGCGCAAGCTCACGATCGCGGCGGGGATCATCCACCGGCCGCCGATCCTCTTCCTTGACGAACCAACGACAGGGATCGATGTCGCCAGTGCTCGCCAGATCCGTCAGCTGATCGCCTCGCTCAATGAAGGCGGCACCACGATCTTGTTGACAACCCACTACATCGAGGAAGCCGAACGACTGTGCGACCGCATCGCGTTCATCGTTTAGGGCCGCATTGTTCGTGTGGATCGGGTCGCCGATCTGCTGCAGCCGCTGCAAGAGAAACACCTGGCGGAGATCGAGGTTGATCCTCCGGCGCGATTTGACGTGGCTGCTCTCGAGTCCGCCTTCCCAGAAGTGCGTTTCGAGTCGCCGCAGCCGGGGACAGTCCGCGTCGAGTCCGACGAGCGACTGGCCGTTGGGCGGATCGTGCGCTTCTTGGAAGAGTCAGGCATGGATGTAGCGGAGGCACGCCGGCTTCGTCCTTCACTGGAAGAGGTGTTCGTCCAGGTGACGGGCATCGCCGCGTCCGCCATGCAGGGCGAAAGACAAGGGAAGGGGGCTCGGAGATGACGCGATGGATTGCCTTTTGGAACATCCTCGCCAAGGATATGCGCTCCTACTACCTCAAGCCCCCCAACATCAGCTGGGGGCTTATCTTCCCGTTTGCTTGGACGGGGATGTTCCTCATTCGCTCCGGTGGTTCATTCTCCGATGTGATGTCCTTGCTGCCCGGGGTGATGGCCATCTCGATTCTGTTCGGCACCACCTCCATGCTGGCGGTGACCATTACGTTCGAGAAGAAGGGCCGGTCGTTCGAGCGGCTCTTGCTCTCTCCGATCCCGCTGGATCTACTCATGATCGCCAAAACAGCCGGCGCGGTGCTGTTCGGGATCGCCAATGCCTTCGTGCCCGTCGTGATGGCTGCGTTCCTGGTCGACATTTCGGGCGTTGACTGGAGTGTCCTGGTGCCAGCCGTGATCCTGGTCGCGTTGTCATCGACGTTCGTCGGGCTGTTCGTAGCTGTGGCGGTCAGCGAAGTCTTCGAGGCGCAGACCTTCTCCAACTTCCTGCGGTTCCCGATGATCTTCCTCTGCGGGCTCTTCTTCCCGATCGAGCGACTGCCCTGGGTGATCCGGCCGCTGTCGTACGCGCTCCCGCTCACCTACGGGGTCGATGCGATGCGCGGTGCCGTCACCGGCGAGCATGTGTTGCCGTTCGCCGTCGACCTCCCTGTGCTCGCGGCGTTCTGCGCAGCCCTGTTTGCCCTTAGCCTGCACAACATTCGCAGGAAGTGGATCCTCTAATCGAGGGACACATACCGTATTGTCTACGCATCCTCGGCAATGGGTTCGGGATGCCGGACATCAGCTTGTGGGTAGCAGGCGGCCCATATACGGGCTCATGGGCGGTAATGGGGTATGTGTCCCCAGAGGATGAAGCACTCGAGGTATGATAGGCATGCTTACGGAAGGAGAGGACGATGGCGAAACTTGATTTACTGGGCATCGTCGTTCACGACATGGCGGAGTCGCTACGCTTCTATCGTCTGCTCGGCGTGATGATCCCTGAGGGTATGGACGACGAACCGCACGTTGAGGCTGCCTTGCCGGGCGGTCTGCGCATTGCGTGGGACAGTGTGGAACTGATGAAGAGTATCCACCCGGACTGGGTCGAACCCGTCGGGCATAGGATGGCGGTTGCCTTCCTCTGTGAAAGCCCCGGCGAGGTCGATGCGCTCTACGCACAGCTACTGGAACACGGCTACCGAGGACACAAAGCTCCCTGGGATGCCTTTTGGGGACAACGTTATGCCGTGGTGCTCGATCCGGATGGGAACCTCGTCGATCTGTTCGCGGCATTGTAGACAGCGAATGCGCGATGACCTAAGGAACGCGCTGGGGGGTAGATGAAACCCGTTTCCCTAAGCAACTCCAGGATCCTGCCGTGTCTCTTGCTCACCGTGATCGCGTTGAGTGGACTGGGAGCTTGCGATTTCGCGGATCCCTCGCCACCCGATCACCCCCGTGTCAGTCGACATGAGCGATTGCCCGCGGACGTTGACAAGAGGGGGCCGGAGAACGACCCGTATCCTCCGATTCTTCATTCCCTGGAGTTCGCCTCCCCTGTTCCACTGGGTGCCGGGGTCAACACCTCGGGTGCCGAGGATTCGCCGTTCATCCTGCCCCACGGGGAGACCCTCTTCTTCTTCTTCACGCCCGATGCCAGGATCCCGCCGGAGAAGCAGCTCCTCGACCACGTCACAGGGATCTGGGTTTCGCACAAGGTCAACGGCGTGTGGGCTGATGCCGAGCGCGTCTGGCTGCAGGAACCGGGGAAGCTTGCGCTGGATGGAGCCGTGGCCATCCAAGGGGATCAGATGTGGTTCGCCTCGGCCCGTGAGGGGTTCATCGGGGTCAACCTGTTCATCGCTCGGTAT
>CAZQHD010000023.1:21686-22868 GCA_964593295.1 uncultured Thermotogae bacterium
GGTCAGTGGAAGGACTGGCGGTACGCAGGAGACCGGTTGATGAAGGAGATCCGGATCGGAGAGGTTCACCTGCACAGAGATGACCTGTACTTCCATTCCGACCGTCCCGGCGGATTCGGCCACTACGACATTTGGGTGACAACCCGTGATGCCGACACCTGGACAGATCCCGTTCACATCCCGGCCGTCAACACACCCGATATGGATGGCTACCCGTTCGTCACGTCTGACGGAAGCGAGCTTTGGTTCTGCAGAACCTATCTCGGAACGCCGGCCATATTCCGCTCCGTCAAGCAGGACGGCGAATGGGGGGTGCCTGAGCTGATTATGTCGCAGTTTGCCGCAGAGCCGACACTCGATGCTGAAGGCAATCTCTACTTCGCGCATCATTACTACGAGAACAACGGAATGATCGAAGCTGACATCTACGTCGCCTACAGGATCCGCGAGTAGACGAGCGCATCGCGGCATGCTCAACGCCGCTCCCCGAGCGAGAGGGGCTGGTCCGGAAACGCCGCGTCGCGAACCGCGCTAGGAGCCCGTGGACACAGGAGGCGGAAACACGTCGTTGGTCCATCAGGCAGTCGCCGTGCCAAGCGCTCCCACAGAGGTCCAATGATCGGCCAGGCCCTGGCCTTTCCGCTATACTCGTCTTGTCCTGTGTCTGCATCGCGGATTGGACCGTCAGGACGATGGGCATCCAGGGGGGAGATCGGCGTATGGGAGAAGAGAGACGCTCGCTGTCCAACCTGACTGAAGACGAGATCCGAGAGCTCTGGTCAAGGACCTACAACCGCGAGGGCAAGCCTGATTGGTCGCACATCTTCCCCTACTACGCAGACGACGTGGTGTTCAGAGACAGCATCCAGGAGATCCATGGCATTGCAGACTTCAAGGCCATGTGCGAGCGGCTTACGCATCGATGCCAACAGCTCAAGATGCATCTTCCGAGCGTGATCAGAGGGCAAGACGTCATCTTCATCGAGTGGGAGATGACGATGATCTTCAAGCGATACCCCAGTTCCACCGTGTACGGGACCACCAAACTAGAGTTAGATGCGGACGGTCGGATCCGCAGGCAGCGGGACTACTTCGATCTCTGGGGCGACATCTTCGACAACATCCCATGGTTCGCAGGTCCGTATCGTCGGTTCATGCGCCGCAAGTTCGGCTAGGAGGCTC
>CAZQHD010000024.1:0-8689 GCA_964593295.1 uncultured Thermotogae bacterium
TGGAGATCTTCCTGCACCTTGCATGCTCCACAGACCCGAAGCTTTGCGTCCCCGGGTCGCCCCGGGTTTGCCCTTATCACAGGGCTCATACGATGAGCGCTGCCATGAAGGTCCGTAGCTTTGCGTCCCGCCCTTTCGGATCGGTTTGCCTTTGGTAGATGCCTTCAGTTGAGGAATCGGTACTGCATGCGGTGGACCGTCCACCGCAATCTCTCTGTTCTCAAGATGTTGAGGATATCGACCGCCGGGCGGACGATACCTCTTTACACCTGTTTTCACCTGTCAAAGAACAAGAAACGGATAGATAACACTATACTCCGAGAGGGTGCGATGGACAAGAGGCCGGGCGAAGGTGAGTCTTCCCTGACGGGAAGACTCGTTTCTCCGCGTGCCTTTCGCTAGACCGTCGTACGATGGTCCGGGTCGGTCCCCGAGCGCAGGCCTCCTGCTGCCCCGGCTGCCGAGCCCCCTGGGTGATGGGGTCGTGGGCGTGCTGTACAATGCCTTGGCGCGGAGGCTTCGGAAGGACGGAAGCCCTCACGTGCATTGGGAAGGCCTGGTGGAGGAGGGACAGCGTATGGCAGAGAGCAGAGGTGTGACGCCCCAGCACGAGGACTACGCCCGCTGGTACACGGATGTGGTCAGGATGGCCGATCTGGCGGAGAACGCGCCGGTGCGCGGCTGCATGATCATCAAGCCGTACGGCTACGAGCTTTGGGAGCACATCAAGGCGGCGTTGGACACGCGGTTCAAAGCCACCGGACACAAGAACGCTTACTTCCCGCTGTTCATCCCGATGAGCTTCATCGAGAAGGAAGCGCAGCATGTGGAGGGGTTCGCGCCGGAGCTGGCGGTGGTCACCCACGGCGGCGGCAAGGAGCTCGAGGAGCCGCTTGTCGTACGCCCTACGTCCGAAACCGTGATTGGACATGCCTTCTCAGACTGGATCCAGTCGTACCGCGATCTGCCGCTGTTGATCAACCAGTGGGCCAACGTCGTGCGGTGGGAGTTGCGTCCTCGGTTGTTTTTGCGCACGACCGAGTTCCTGTGGCAGGAAGGACACACCGCGCATGCCAGCGAAGCAGAGGCGCGGGCGGAGACATTGCAGATGCTCGATGTCTACGCCGAGATGGCGATCAACGAGTGTGCCATCCCGGTGATCAAGGGGCGTAAGTCGGATCAGGAGAAGTTTGCCGGTGCGGCCGAGTCGTACACCATCGAGGGAATGATGGGGAATACATGGGCGCTGCAGTCCGGCACCTCGCACTTCCTCGGACAGAATTTCGCCAAGGTGTTCGAGATTCAGTATCTGGACGAGGAGAACGTCCTGCAGTACGCCTGGACGACCTCTTGGGGCGTGTCGACGCGCATGGTGGGCGGTGTCATCATGGCCCACGGCGACGATCAAGGCCTGCGGCTGCCGCCCCGAATCGCACCGATTCAGGCGGTGATCACGCCGATCTGGAAGAGCGAAGCGGACCAGGAGAAGGTCTTCGCCTTCGCGCAGGCGGCGAGAGACCAGCTGGACAACGCGGGGATTCGTGTCCATTTGGATCTACGCGAGGGCCTCTCGCCCGGGTTCAAGTTCAACGACTGGGAGATGCGAGGGGTGCCCGTGCGGCTGGAAGTGGGGCCGCGGGATGTGGAGGCATTGTCGGTGCTGTCCGCCCGTCGTGACGTGCCCGGCAAGGAGGGCAAGCGCGTGCTTCCGATGGACGGCTTGGAGATGGCCGTCGCCGAACTGCTGGAGAACGTCCAGAGCGCGATGCTGGAGAGGGCCACGAGGTTTCGTGATGAGCGCCTGCACGACTGCGCCACCTACGACGAACTGAAGAGTGTCGTGGGCAACGGTTGGGGACTCATCTGGCACTGCGGACACCCAGAATGTGAAGACCGGATCAAGGAGGAGACGAAGGCGACAAGCCGCTGTTTCCCGCTCGATCGAAACGACGAATGGACCCCCACGGGTGTGGTGTGCACCGTGTGCGGACGCCCCGCCTTCGGTCGGGCCTACTTCAGCCGCGCGTACTAAGACGAGCGGGGACACAACACGCACGTGTGGGGACAAACGTGTGGGGACACAACACTTAATTCGGCATCCAAGCATGAATTAAGTGTTGTGTCCCCGCTCGTCAAGTGTTGTGTCCCCGCTCGTCCCACACATTAAGGCCTGAGTCCCAATGGCTCTTGGCGCGGAGATCTCCATGCACTAGGATGGTCCATCATGAAACGACTCACGGTCGCAGCAATTCTGATCTGCTGTTTGCTGGGGATGGCTGCCTCGGCTCAGGAGGCGTGGATTCTTCGCATCGACGGGGAGATCGGAGCTTGGACGGTGAGCTACGTCCAACGGGGGCTGCGAGAGGCGGCCTTAGGCGGAGCAGATGCGGTTGCCCTTGTCTTCTCGACGCCGGGTGGATTGCTGGACTCGGCCGTGGAGACGCGCCGTGTCCTGCTGGAGGCGGACTTGCGCACGATCGCCTACGTCTCCTTGGAGGCCTTGTCGGCGGGCGCGATGCTGGCCATCTCTTGCGAGACGATCCTGTTCGCGCCGGGGGGTGTCATGGGGGCGGCGACGCCTGTGCTGATCACCGGGGGCGCGTTCGATGAGGCGCCGGAGAAGGTGATCTCCGCCACGCGGAGCTTGTTCCGTGCTTCAGCCGAGCTGTTCGGTCGACCGACGGCGGTGGCCGAGGCAATGGTGGATCGCGATGTCGCCATTCCGGGGCTGGTGGAGGCGGGCAAGCTGCTGACCCTCTCCTCTCAGGAGGCGCTTCAGTGGGGGTACTCAGACGGGGAGGCGGACTCGCTTCGTACATGGCTGACGGCCGAAGGCTTCGGGATCATACAGGAGGTTGAGGTCCGATGGGTCGATCGCCTCATCGGGTTCCTGCTGTCGCCTGTCGTGGCGGGGATCCTGATCGCGGTGGGGCTCATCGGGCTGATCGTGGAGATGCTGGTTCCGGGGTTCGGCATTCCCGGTCTGGTGGGGTTGCTCGCCTTGGGCGCGTTCTTCTGGGCACACTTCCTGGTCGGATTCGCGGGGTGGGAGTCGGTGGCGTTCCTGCTGGCCGGGTTCGTGGCGATCATCCTGGAGATCTTCGTGTTCACCGCGGTTGACTTCGGGTTCAGTGGGCTGTTGGGACTGATCCTGATTGGGCTCGGATTCTACAATGCCATGATCGGTCCGCTCGGTGCCCAGGGTCAGGCTGCGCAGGCGGTGGCCACGGTGACGATCAGCGTGGTCGCCAGCGTGCTGTTGGCGATCGTTCTCATCACGAGGCTTCCGAAGACGAAGCTTCGGTTGGGCGGCATCATCCTGTCATCGGCGATCATTGGTCGATCGTTTGGATCGAAGGATGAGAGCAAGCCGGTGGAGATATGGCTGGGACGGAGTGGGGTGGCGGCAACGGACCTTCGCCCTGTGGGCGTGGGGGAGTTCTCTGGTGAACGAACCGACGTGATCTGTGAGGAGGGGTATCTGCCGAAGGGAACACCGATCGTTGTGGTCAAGGATCACGGCTATCGACGCGTCGTTCATCGGCATACCCCTTCGGAGAAATAAGGAGCGACCGAATGAGCGGATATGTGGTCTTTGCTGTACTTGGATTCTTAGTTCTGTGGATCTTCTTCTACTTTGTGCCGTTGGGGCTTTGGGTCTCGGCGCTGGCGGCCGGGGTGCCGATCGGACCGGTCACCCTGATTGGGATGAGGCTACGAAAGGTCAACCCGCACAAGGTCATCATGCCGATGATCGCGGCGTGGAAGGCGGGATTGAGGCTGAGCGTGATGGATCTCGAAGCCCACTTCCTGGCGGGGGGAAATGTGGAGCGTCTGGCGCGTGCTCTTATCAGCGCGGACAAGGCGAACATCGAGTTGGACTTCCAGCGGGCGGCGGCCATCGACCTTGCAGGTCGCGACGTCTACGATGCGGTCGCCATGTCGGTGAACCCCCGCGTGATCGAGACGCCGCGTGTCGGCGCCGTGGCTGCGGACGGGATTCAGCTGTTCGCGATCGCCAAGGTGACGGTCCGTGCCAACATCGAGCGTCTGGTGGGCGGGGCCACCGAGGAGACGGTGATCGCCCGGGTCGGCGAGGGGATCGTCTCCGCGATCGGATCGGCGGAGTCGCACAAGAAGGTGCTGGAGAACCCCGACAGTATCTCCAAGTACGTGCTCGACAAAGGGCTCGACGCAGGAACTGCGTTTGAGATCCTCTCCATCGACATTGCCGACGTGGACGTGGGCAAGAACATCGGTGCGCAACTCCAGACGGATCAGGCGGATGCAGACCTGAAGGTCGCACGCGCCAGAGCGGAAGAGCGCCGCGCAATGGCGGTGGCCCAAGAGCAGGAGATGTCCGCTCTGGTCCGCGAGCGTCGGGCGGCTGTGGTCGAGGCCGAGGCCGAGATTCCGCGTGCCATGGCCGAGGCGTTCCGGTCGGGCAACTTCGGGATCATGGACTACTACCGCATGAAGAACGTCCAGGCGGATACGAAGATGCGCGAGGGGTTCGCGGACTCGAGCACGCCTCCAAAGCCGGACGAGGGGGCCTAGGTGGCCTGCTCCCCAACGTTCAGAGAGCATCTACACGCACTTCTTCGGGAGGACCCCCGCATGGGGATCGCACTGCTTGAGGTGTTGGGGCAGCCCTTGGGACTGCAGCAGCTGGATGAGATCGCCGCGCACGTGGCGTCGGATGAGGAGGACGCCGCGTAGTCGTCGCGTAGTCGTCACGTAGTACCGTGTTGGCAGCAGCGGGCATCAAGGATCATAAGCCCGTTGCTGCCTGTTGTTTATTCAATGCAAACTGTTCAACTTGAGATCTGAATAGCATTTAAGTATACTTCAAGAAGTAAAAGGCTTATCAGAATAAGGAAAGAGAAGGACAAGAACGTTCTCCGACTGGTTCCATTTTGGTATTTGCCTGGTGTCCCAACGAAATGGGCCGGTCTCCAAAAGCCACGATGGACGTAGGCTCACAGAAGGACTCTGGAGTGATGAAACGATGAACCCAAAGGACATTTCCCTGGCGCTTCTAAGATCTCAAGCAGCCCTCCCGGAGACGCTCTCGATGGAGTCTTTGATCGAGTTCCTCCACGAGAGCCTCAAGCCGTATGAGGATCGCCGAGAAGACATCGAGCGTGCGCTCACGCGCGCGTTGGAGAACGAGAAGGCTCCCCAAGGGTTCGTGCTGCTCGCCATGCAGGAGGAACAGCCGGTCGGCATTGTGGTGGTGCACCACACGCCCTGGAGCGGATACGTTCCCGAGAATCTGTTGCTCTACCTTGCCGTTGCCCCTGCGCATCGAGGGCGCGGATTGGGTCGCACTCTGCTCGAGACGGCGATCGATCGATGTCACGGTGACATCAAGCTCCATGTGGAACACGAAAACCCCGCGATCCGGCTATACGAGCGCGTGGGATTCACCTCGAAGTACGCGGAGATGAGGTATTCGAAATGAACCAACTGACGGTGAACCTGGAAGCACTCAAGCACAATTACCTGACCGTACTGGATTGGGTTACGCAACACGGAGGCCAGCTCACGGTGGTGACCAAGGCGCTGTGCGGTCATCCACAGCTGCTGGAGGCCTTAGAGGGGTTTGGTGTTCGCTCTGTGGGCGATTCGCGGATCGAGAACCTACGCGCCCTCCGGGCCCATGCCCCAAGCAGTGAGGTGTGGTACTTGCGTCCGCCTCATGCCTCGGCAGTCAGAAAACTGCTGCCTCTGTGCGATATCTCCCTGAACAGCGAACTCTCCACGTTGCGAGCGATTCATGCCGAGTGTGAGCGGATGGAGATGGAGCATCAGGTCGTGTTGATGGTGGAGCTGGGGGATCTACGCGAGGGCGTGCTGCCCGGGAAGCTCCTGGAGATGACCGAGGAGATCCTCGCCATGCCGAGGATTCGTCTGGTCGGACTGGGGGCCAACCTTGGATGTCTCAACGGCACGGTGCCGATGGCGGAGGAGCTGGCTCAGCTCTGTCTATATCACGAGCTGATGGAGCTGAAGTTTAATCTGGCCATTCCGTACGTCTCGGCTGGAACCAGCGCCGGACTCAGTCTGCTCCGCAGCGGCAGTCTTCCCTCGGCGATCAACCACTTCCGTGTGGGGGAGTCGATCTTGCTCGGCACCGATCCGGTGACCGGGGAGCGGTTCGACGGGCTACGAGATGACGTCGTTTGCCTGGAGGCGGAGGTCATCGAGCTGAAGGAGAAGCGCCTGACCCCGTCGGTGGAGACGGGGAACACGCCGTTCGAGCCGTTGGAGTCTGAAGAGACCCCGGAGATCGGGCAGCGCGGGTACCGGGCGTTGGTGACGGTGGGGCACGTGGACACCGATGTCCAAGGGCTCACGCCGCGGAACCCGGAGTACTCGCTTGCCGGGGCGAGCAGCGACGTGACCGTGGTCAACCTGGGCGACGAGCAGAATGGGATGGCCCTCGGGAAGACGATCCGGTTCCGCCCCAACTACTCTGCGTTTGTGCGGCTGATGTGTAACCCGTACACCGAGAAGCGTGTTATCGGGAGGTCCGAGGCCGAAGAACGCGCACCGTGCTCAGCGGCGGGTTCCACGCCCCGTCCAACACCGGACTGGCGTAACTGACTGTCTCCACAGCAGGGGTGCGGGTTCATCGCGGTGCGAGCGTTTCATTCGTGCGGAGAACTCTCCTGTTTCGTGTCTGCGCCTTGTCGTCTTTCTGACGAGAAGAAAGCTTCGTTCGAACGCGCTGGGCGCGGTTGCCTGCATTGGGTAGGATCCCTCTAAGAGGTGAGCACAATGTGGGGCTTGGTGGCGGTGGCGAGCGCAAGTGCGCTCGCTTGGGTTGTCCTGATCTTCGGACGGGGAGAGTTCTGGCGCGTTCGACCGCGGCTGCCTGAACCTCATGAACACAGACGACTGAGAACGGCCGCGCCCTCGGTGCTGGCGATCGTCCCCGCCCGGAACGAGGAGACCGTTCTCTCTCGAACCCTCCCCACGGTGCTGGAGCAGACGTACACTGGACCGTTTCACGGGGTCGTGGTGGACGATCGCAGCGAAGACGCCACCAAGGATGTGGCTGTACGGGCGGCCGAAGCGTGTGATCAGAGCCATCGCCTCACGGTGCGGACCGGGGAACCGCTCCCGTCGGGATGGGCAGGCAAGGTCTGGGCGATGCACGAGGGCGTCACACTGGCCGAGGAACACAGGGCGGAGTACCTGTGGTTCACTGACGCCGACGTCGCACACGATCCGGGCGTTCTGGCCTCGCTGGTGGTGCAGGCGGAGAACGATGATCTGGATATGGTCTCGGTGATGGCCCGTCTGTGTGTCGAATCCCGTGTCGACCGTCTGCTCATTCCGGCCTTCGTCTACTTCTTCGCCAAGCTGTGTCCGTTCCGCTGGGTCAACGATCCCCGCCGTCGTACAGCCGGTGCCGCCGGCGGGTGCATGCTCGTGCGTGCACGGGCGCTACAGGAAGCGGGGGGCGTGGCGTCGATCCGGTCGGCACTGATCGACGACTGCGCGTTGGGACGGTTGATCAAGGCCGCGCGCGGTCGGATCTGGCTGGGCTTCTGTCCTGGGGTGCGCAGCGTCCGTGCGTACGGCACTCTCCGGAGCGTCTGGGACATGGTCGCGCGCTCTGCGTTCCATCAGCTGAACTACTCGTGGCTTCTTCTGGCGGGGACGGTTCTGGGCATGCTTCTTCTGTATGCGGTTCCGCCGGCGGCGATGGTCGTGGGGCTCGCAGGTCATGCGGCCGGGACAGCGATCGGATGGGCGATGGCCGCGTTGGGAGCCTCGGCCTGGCTCATGATGACGGTGAGTTTTCTTCCTCAGCTGCGGTATCAGGGCTCGTCGTGGTGGTGGGCACCGGTGCTCCCGGTGGCGGGGGTCCTGTACACGGCGATGACGGTATCTTCCGCGTACCGTCACGCCACCGGTCGGGGGGGGCTATGGAAGGGACGTCCGTACGTGGCAGGGCGCTCCGATGGCTGAGTGGATTCGCGCATCGAGCGCCTGCCTGGAGAGCATGTGAGCGCAGCGAAGCTGGAGCTTGTGTGCATGGGGTGCGGGGCCGTGTACGGGAGGCCGTGCCTGCGCTGCGATCACTGCGAGGGCCTGTTGCGTTCCAGATACTCAGAGGCTGCCTTTGAGCCGGTCGACCGGCCGGGGATGTTCGCGTTCTCGGATTGGCTGCCTTGCGAGGGCACAGTGGATGAGCCGGTGGGAACGGCGGTGTTTCCCTCGCGCGCGCTGGGAGAGCGGCTTGGTCTGCGTCGTCTGAGCATCGCCTACAGCGGCTACGCTCCGTCGGTGGGGGCGCTGAACCCCACCGGCACGTTCAAGGATCTGGAGGCGTACCCCACGCTGCTTCGACTCCGGGAGCAAGGTGCACATGCTCTGATCCTGGCATCGGCCGGCAACACGGCACGCGCATTTGCCCATGCGGGCGGTCAGATGGAGTTTCCGGTCGTCCTCGTCGTCCCGGAACGGGCGAGAGAGCAGCTCTGGCTCCCGTCTCCGCCGAGCGATGCGGCTCGAGTGATTCTGTTGGAGGGCTGTGACGACTATGCCCTGGCCATTCGAGCGGCCGCGTTCATCGGCCGCTCGCTCGATCTTCCCCACGAGGGGGGAGCGAGGAACGTGGCTCGACGTGACGGGATGGGAACGGCGGTCTTGGAGTTCGCCAAGAGAAGAGGGG
>CAZQHD010000024.1:8699-15244 GCA_964593295.1 uncultured Thermotogae bacterium
ATCACTACGTCCAAGCGGTTGGGAGCGGCACGGGAGGCATCGCTGCGTGGGAGGCATCCGAACGTCTGATGGCAGCCGGTGTCAAAGGCCGTCTGCCCCGGCTTCACCTCTCTCAGAACGCTCCGTTCGCTCCGCTTCACGAGGCCTGGACGTTCAACACGCGGATCGAGCCGGACCGCAACGTCGAAGAACAGATCGCGCGCATTGCCCGCGTACACGCCCCGGTGTTGGCCAACCGAATGCCGCCGTACGATCTCCCTGGCGGTGTGCACGATGCGCTTACCTCGACGAAGGGATGGACGTACGCGATCAGCAACCGCGAGGCACGGGCCGCTGCTACGCTGTTCGAGGAGACCGAACGGTTGTCCCTGGGGACGGCGGCGGCGGTGGCGACAGCCTCCCTCGTACAGGCGGCGAAGGCTCATCGCTTCGGAACAGAGGACGAGGTCCTTCTGCATATCACCGGCAACGAAAGCGGCTCCGCGTGGCCCGACGTGACACGGCACGCGATGCATCCTGCGTGGACGGTGCGCCCGGAGGCGCTCTGCGAGCGGTCCATCCGCAAACACATGCCCTCGACAGGTTGATGGTGCTGCGTAGGGTGTGGATCGTGTTCGGCCTGCTCGGATGCTAGACGTAGTCTTCGCAGCGACCGCGGCTGCTGGACACGCCGGCCTTGCGCCGACGACACGGTGGAGAGAAAGTAGAGTGTCTCGCCTCCGTTCGAGCGGCGGGAAAGGGGTGAGAGCGTGAGTGAAGAGGTGTCCAAGATGAAGAAAGAGGCGGCTGTCGACGCTCAGGAGAAGGTCCGCACGCTGTTGGGGCTGGAGCCGATAGAGACCCAACACGAGATGGCCGTAGGAGGGGAGACCCTCCCGTACACGGCGCGCGCGGGCGTGATCCCACTGAAGGATGCGTGTGGCGAGACCGAGGCCGAGATCTTCTTCACGGCCTACGAGCGGAACGATATTCAGGATCGAACGACTCGTCCATTGACGTTCGCCTTCAACGGGGGACCCGGTTCGGCGTCGATCTGGCTGCACATGGGGGCGTTGGGTCCGAAGCGCGTGGTGATGGAGCCCGAGGGGTGGATGCCTCGCCCGCCGTTTCGGTACGAGGAGAACGACCACACATGGCTGGATCGAACGGATCTGGTGTTCATCGATCCGGTGGGGACGGGATTCAGCCGTGCGGCCAAGGAGTCGTTGGACAAGAAGTTCATGGGGTTCAAGGGGGACATCGAGTCCGTGGGCGAGTTCATCCGATGCTACCTCACTCGGTACCGGCGTTGGACCTCGCCGCTGTTCTTGGCGGGGGAGAGCTACGGCACGACGCGCGCGGCCGGTCTGGCCGGACATTTGATCGACAAGGGGATCGCCTTCAACGGGATTCTCCTGATCTCTACGGTGCTCGACCTTCAGTCGATCCGGTTTCTCCCGGCCAACGACCTTCCGTTTCATCTGTTCGTCCCGACCTATGCGGCGACGGCGTGGTACCACCAGAGGCTGGCGGAGGATCTCCAGCTGAAGACGCTGCAGACACTGGTCGATGAGGTGAGCGACTGGACCACGCGCGAGCTGACGGTGGCGCTGGCGCGCGGCGATCTTCTGGACGACTCGGAACGCCATTCGGTGGCCGCACAGCTGGCGCGGTACACGGGGTTGTCGCCGGAGTATGTGCTGGGCAGCAACCTTCGCATCAACATCCATCACTTCTGCAAGGAGCTTCTTCGTGCCGAGAAGCGTAGCGTCGGGCGGCTCGACTCCCGGTTCCGGGGAATGGAGGCGCTGGCGGTCAATGAGAGCCCGGAGTTCGATCCGTCCATGGCGGCCATCAACCCGCCGTACTCGGCCGCGCTGAACCACTTTGTTCGGGCCGAACTGGGCGTGGAGACGGATCTGGTGTATGAAACGCTCAGTCACAAGGTCAACGAGTCGTGGGAGTGGGAGAAAGGGGGGATGCCGGCGACCGGGGAGATCCTTCGTGAGGCGATGGCCAAGAACCCGTTCATGAAGATCTTCGTGGGGCAGGGGTACTACGACCTGGCCACCCCACTGTTGGCGACCGCGTACATGATCAGCCACATGAACGTGGACCCCGAGATCCGGCAGAACATCACCTCCGAGCACTACGAGTCGGGGCACATGTTCTACTTGGACGAGAAGAGCCTGGCTGCGTTCAAGACGGATGTCGATCGGTTTCTCTTGCAGTCCATCTGATCCCATGAACAGTTTCCACTGGCCCGATTGCTCCGGACGTAGTGCCCCGGAGCGCACCCGGGTTGCCGTGGGCAAGACTCACGTCCTGACCATCCGATTGCCTTTGCATCTTCGCATTCACCGCGTATCCTTGTTCGCCTAAGGAGGCCGTAATGAGAATCCGCCCGTTGCTTTTTCTAACCCTTGCGTTGATCGTGTCGGCGATGCTGCTGAGTTCGTGCAGTCGTGACACCACGCCCGACGCTGACGTAAACGCTGACCAGACCACGGATGCGCCGGGGGTCACGGCTGTGGACGATACAGAGTCCGTGGACAGTTCAGCGGAAGACACCCCCACGGTCGAGGCGGAGACGGTGGAGGCAGACGTTGTGGCGACGGTCAACTCCGTGCCGATCGATCGGGTGAGTCTTCAGCGGTCCAAGGATCAGGTGCTCAACCGGTACGACCAGCTCTACCAACAGTTCGGGATGAATGTGCAGACCTTCCTGGCCGGCGCGCAGGGCAGGATCTTCGAGCTGGGAATCGAGGAGGAGGCGCTGGAACTGGCGACCACCCGAGCGCTGATCAAGGAGGAACTCCGTGCGCGCGGGGCTCCTGTGACGGACGAAACGGCCGCCGCTGAGTTCGATGTTCAGTACATGCAGTTCCTCGCACAGCTGGGGATGGCCTCGGATGAGGCTTTTCGTGAGGCGTATGAGTCCGGCCAGTTGCCGCAGCAACTGACCGGCGGCCAGACCTACGAGGAGTTCATCGCGTCGGCCCGGCGTTCGGTCCGCGAGGATCTCGAGATCCGCACCTTGCAAGCGTTGGTTACCGGTTCCGTTGAACCGGCGGAAGAGGAGCTTCGCTCGTTCTTCGAGGAGCGGCGCGACGAGTACGATCAGCCTGAGCAGGTGAGCGCATCGCACATCCTCGTGGAGACCGAAGAGGAGGCGCAGGCGTTGATGGACGAGCTGGAGGCGGGAGGCAGCTTCGAGACCTTGGCCCGTGAGAACTCTACCTGTCCAAGCAATGCACAGGGAGGCGCGTTGGGTTGGTTCGGCCGCGGCCAGATGGACGAGGCGTTCGAAGAGGCGGCGTTTGCCACGCCAGTGGGTGAGGTGTCTGGGATCGTGGAAACGACGTACGGATACCACATCATCAAGGTGACTGATCACCGTCCCGCAAGGGTCCCCTCGTTTGAGGATGTGGCCGAGCAAGTTCAGGAGGACTACGTCTCGGAGAGGCGTATGGAGCAGTTCGGTGCGTGGTATGATGAAGCCCGTGAGGCGGCCGTCGTCGTGGTGCACGATCCGATGCTCAGTGCCTACCGCGCATGGGAAGAGGACACTGAACAGGGGCTGCTGGCCTTCTTGCAGCTCAGGAACGAAGGCCTTGTCGACGATCCGCACTTGGAGTTCATCCTCGGCTCCATCTATGAGGAGATGGCGCTTGAGGCGCTGAACGAGCTTCAAGAACTGACGGATGAGGAGCCCGACGAGGACCAGGCACCGAGGATGACTGCGCTCAGGATCGAGGTGGAGTCGCTTCGGCAGCAAGCGCTGGAAGCCTATGCTGCTGCACTGGAGGTGCTGGAAGACAGCGAGGAGGTCCAGGCACGGATCGATGCCGTCACGCAGATCGCCCTGCCCTCCGGTCAGGATTCCGAGGTTGTCGAGGAGTAGAACGTTCTTACCAATGGGGTGATCGATACTGGGGCGCCGGCGGTAGGAAAGCCTACGGTCGGCGCCTCGTCATGTGCCTGCTGTGTTCGCCTGTCAGTGGGGATTCGAAGGAGACCGTAGGGTCGTCTGTTCTTCGCGAGACGGGCTCTCGGGCACGCGGGATCCGATGATCCCAACTGAGGAGGTGTCCGTGCGACGTGACCTGCTGGCTGGGGTGATCCTGGGAGGGATGCTCTTGTGCGTTTCATTCTCCAGCGTTGCCTCGCCCGTCGCGCAGTTTGTGGTCGGTCGGTCAGAGGGGGGCTCACCGACCGAGGTGGTCCTGGACGCACGGCCGTCCCATGATCCGAACGGCGAGTTGGTGTCGTATCAGTGGCTCTTCGGCGATGGCGCCACGGGCTCAGGCGCGGTGGTCCTGCACACCTTCCCCAGCATTTCCGCTTACACTGTGACGTTGTTGGTGCGCAACCGTGCGGGCACGGCAAGCCGTGTCAGTCAGAGAGTCGATCTCTCCACGTCATATCCTCCGTCGCCGACGCTTCCTGCTCCTTCTCGCGCGACAGAGTGGGCGTCGGTGGAGGCTCCGATCGGATATCGGGTGGGCCAGCGTGCCCCTGAGTTCTCGTTGCCGAACCATCTCGGGGAGATGGTTCGTTTGTCCGACCATCGCGGAGAAGTCGTTCTTCTGGAGTTCTGGAGCCGCTCTTGCGGCGCGTGCCAGGCCGCGATGCCGTACGTAGAGAGCCTGCGCGCACGGTATGCCGAGCGAGGGCTGATCGTGCTGCTGATCTCCGTGCATCGGCAAGCGGACGGGGATCACGCGTACCTGCGCGCGCGGGGGTTCGATTCGTTGATCTCACTGCGTGAGCAGGACCCGATCGAGCGACCTACGATGGCTGCCTACAACGTCTCACGCATTCCGCACGCGTTTCTGATCGACGCGCAAGGCATCCTCCGGTACAGCGGTCACATCAACCTTCTGTCACCGACGGCGATCGAGGAGCTACTTGCGTCTCTGTCCGCCGGCTAACGCGGAGATTGGCGGCCTCGCTGAGGGGCCGATATGCTTGGTGCATGATGAACTCGTTGCTTCAGAGCAAGCCGCTGTTCGGGATGATCCATCTGCAGCCGTTGGCGGGCAGTGTGGGATACGCACGTCAGGGGACCCAGAAGATCCTGGAGGTTGCGTTGGGGGATCTGTACGCCCTGGAGAGCGGGGGCGTCGACGGGGTGTTGGTGGAGAACTTCGGGGACACGCCGTTCGCGAAGACAGCCCCGGTCGAAACTGTGGCGATGATGACCACCATCCTGCATTCCTTGGTGGAGCGATCCAATGTCCCCATCGGTGTGAATGTCCTTCGTAACGACGGCCTGGCCGCGGTGGCCATGGCGGCGGCCACGGGCGCGTCATTCGCTCGGGTGAATGTCTTCTGCGGTGTGGCATTCACCGATCAAGGGATGGTGGAAGGACAGGCACGCGAGATCCTCACGCTTCGGCGCGATCTTGGATCGGAGGTGCTCATTCTGGCCGACGTGCATGTGAAGCACGCCGCGCACTTGACCTCGTTGGAGGCCGCGGCGGTGGATGCAGAGCGAAACAGCCCCGATGGGCTGATTGTCTCCGGGGTCGCCACCGGCCGACGAACCACGCCGGCCGATCTTCACGCCGTGAAGCAGTCGGTCTCGATCCCTGTCCTGGTGGGCAGTGGTGTCCGGCTGGACAACGTGTCGACGTACCGTGAAGCGGATGGCTTCGTCGTGGGCACCGCGATCAAACAGGACGGGCGTGTGGGCGCACCTGTCGACGTGGAGCGTGTGAAGGCGATGGTCGAGGCCGTGGCCAGCCTCCGCCGGCAGCGATGACACGGATTCTCGTGATCGGGGATCTGAACCTCGACGTTCAGGTCTGTCTGTCCGATGCGCTTCCGCCCGGAGGTGAGATCCAGGCGCCGATCGTTGTAGAGTCCGGAGGGGCCGGCGGAACATTCGCTCGCACGGCCGCCGGTCTCGGGGCGTCGGTCCTCTTCCTGGGCGCGGTGGGCGACGATCCTGCCGGAGATCTTCTCGAGCACACACTCGCCCGCGACGGGGTCCGCGCCCAGCTGCGGCGGATGTCGTCTCCCACGGGTGTCGTCCTCGCGATGGAGTCCGCCGACGACCGGAGCATGGTTTGCTCACGAGGGGCCAACGACGGGCTCACCGGCGCGTGGATTCGGGATGCTTGGCCGTCAGGGTACGATCACCTCCACGTGTCGGGGTATGCTCTTCTCTCGCACTCGCAGCGAAGCGGGGCGCTTGACGCCCTGTCCCTGGCCGTCCGACAGGGGATGTCGAGATCGATCGATCCTCCGCCCGCATCCCTTCTCCAGGCGTTTGGACCGGACCGGTATCGAGCGCTGCTTCCGGCAGGCGCATGGGTGTTTCCGAGCATCTCAGAGGGCGAGCTTCTCTCGTCCCAGTCGGAGCCCGCACGCATGGCGAAGACGCTGTCTCGTTCGTTTCCCGTCGGCGCGATCACCTTGGGGAATCTGGGGGCCCTGGCCTGGGAGGGCTGTGAACAGGATCTCTGTGACGTGGACGTGGTGGCGGACGTGAACCCAACTGGGGCCGGGGATGTGTACGCGGCTGCGTTCGTGACGGCTCGGCTGGGTGGGGCATCGCT
>CAZQHD010000024.1:15254-22553 GCA_964593295.1 uncultured Thermotogae bacterium
GCTGGCTTCGTGCAATCGGACTGCGTGCGATGCGGCGACGGAGATGCTGCGGGCGCGTCGTTCGCGACAGGGCTTGCATCCGAGGCTTGAGCATCCTATGCTCAAAGACGAACGACCGACGAAGGGGGGCATGCATGAATGATACGGTGGCAGTGCTGGTCGGGCTGGCTCTTGTTGTAGTTCTGGTCGCCACAATGATGATCTTCGTCATCCCCGAACCGTCGAATCGAGCGATCGTGGCCACGGACCGGCTGGACCTAGCGGTGTTGGGGTTCCGCAACAGCACGTCGTGGGACGGGGCGGACGAGACCTTACGTGCCCGCGTGGAGAGTCGGTTGGTCAACGCACAGGGCATCAGCGTCTTCTCTCGGTCTGAGCTGGATTCCCTTCTCGCCGAGCAGATGATGTCCGAAACCGGAATGATCGATGCCGCCACCGCAGTGCGCATCGGATCCCTCACCGGGGTGAACAAGCTCGTCACCGGCGTGGTGTACGGGGTGGAGTGGCGCGAGGACGAGACCACGGTGTGTCTGTCTTGGAGCGACGGCGTCTGCACGGAAGAGGGTCCCGGGATACGGTACTCTGTGCGGGTTGCAGCGCAGGTTTCGGTGGTGAACACAGCGACCGGTCTGATCGAGCGATCCTTCGATCAGACGGCGAGTGATACCTCGACATTGCCGGCCGGTTCGACGTTCGGTGGTCATAGCACCCTGTTGGCGAGTGCGGCCGATCAGATTGCACAGTCGGTTACGTCCGCCCTCTCCGCGTCCTACACCCGCGAGCTGCGGTACGGCCTGTATGCGGAGTACGAACCGAAGCGAGACGGGTTCGTCGGTCAGCGGGAGGCAACGAGGTTCTCGGCCTCGGACGGCCGGATCTACCTGATTGTCCACATCGTACGGTCCCAAGCCAATGAGTACTTCGATGTCGAGTGGACGCACTCCACGCAGGACGTGAGCTACCGGACGGAAGACGTGGTGTCAAGCGGAGACTGGCGTCTCTACCCGTTCGACGTGTCCCAAGCGGTCCCCGGTCGATACACCGTTCGTGGGGTCCTTCAGGGGGCAGAGGCGTTCTCCGTTCCGTTCACCGTCACGCCGTGACGGTGACTGAGATGCGATGATCCGTCCTCTGTACTGGTTTGGAATTGCGGTCCTGGTGCTGATCGCGGTCTCCCGGATCGAACCCGCGAGGATCTCTGGATTGCTCCCGATCACCCCACGGACAGAGACATGGTCGGCGGAGCGACCGTGGCTCATCGGCTCACCGGAGGATCCCTTCTCGTACGAGGGGCGCTCGGCGGTGCGGCTTGAAGGTGACGCAACATTGCGCATGAGTTCGGCGCTCGATCACGGCAGGCTGTCGGTGGAGCTACCGGCCTCGGAAGCGCTCGGCGGGATCTGGGACGTCGCTCAAACGGCGCAGGAGCGGATCGAGATTGCGTTCTCTTGGCGTGGGGCGGACGCGCTGGTGTCGGATCATATGATCCACAGCGCCACCGGGCTCGGGGATGCGCGTCTCCCCGAGACGTTTGCCCTGTTTGCTGGATCCGGCCCGTTCGACCTCCTCATCGATGGGAGGAGGGAGACATCCATGTCCGGGTTCTGGTCGTTGGCCCATGCGGTGCGCCGTGCAGACGGGTCGATCCGCACCCAAGGACTGGTCTTCTCCCCGCTGCTTCGGGATCGGACGGTGTTCTCCGACCCAAGCCGGCTTGAGTTCACCGTTCTGCTGTACGCACCCGCCGGTCAAGACGAGGTCTTGCTTCATCTGGTCTTCCCCGGGGCTGTTACAGCGGAGACCGCGGCGTCCGGCTAGTCGGAGGGCGGTGTGGGGGGCTGCTCGTCAGATTCATCCGGCGACGGCTCGACTTCCAGCATCGAGTCGATGCGGGCGTGAATCTCCTCCACCTGCTTTCGCTCGGGGGCGGAGCGGAACAGGCTCAACAGGGACGGCCGGGCCCCTAGCAGATCGGCCACACGGGCAAGCCCCTCGATCGATCCGACGAGCAGCAGGCGATCGCCGGCTAGGATCAGATCTCGACCGCTGGGATAGAGAAGCTTCTCGGTATGGGCGCGATGGAGACCGGCGATCATGCATCCCGCAGGATACCGACGGTCTGCCCGAATCTGGTCCAACGTTCGGTTTTCGGCGGACGAGCGTTCGGCGACCGTGACGAATACGATCAGCCCCTGTCCCCCGACGATCGATGCAATCTGCTGCACTTGCGGATGCTCGATCTCCAGCACGATCTGATCGAGGTACAGATCGGCCACGTCAACGATCGTGGTGACCCCGGCAAACTCGAACGCGGCACGGTACTTCGGATTCGTCATGCGAGCGACGATTCGCTCAACGCCCACGCTGTGGGATAACAGGGAGAACGCCAGGTTGTCGGCGGACTCCCGCATCAGGGCGACCGCCACGTCGGCACGACGAAGATCGGTCTCCTCAAGCACGCCGATGTCCGTGGCGTTGCCGCACACGGCGGACACGCCAAGCTGAGCGGTGGCGGCCTCACAAAGATCCCGGTTTAGATCGATCATGGTGATCTCGTGCCGGCCTTGGGCGAGCCGCGCCGCCAGCCGCCGGCCGGTGACTCCTGCGCCTGCAATGATTATTCGCATCGGTATTACCTCCACGTTCTCCGGGAGAACAAGATGATCACCGGGAGCACTTCCAGTCGTCCGGCAAGCATCGCCAGGGCGTAGACCCCCTTCAGCCATGGGCTCAGCGCGGCATGCTCAGCGGCCGGGACGAAGTGCGGACCGATGTTGCTCAGGGCCGAGACGATCGCCGAGAGGGAGGTCCACTCGCTGAGACGTCCGAGGGACGTTCCAGCCAGCCAGCCCACGATCAGGACGCCCCCCCATCCTACGGCGATCGCCACCGTTTGGTCGATCTCTCGACGAGCGAGCGGCTGCCGTCCCCTCTGCGGCGGGACAACCTCGCGCGGCATGGCGACCGCGGTGCGGAGGCGATGGCGAAGAACACTCCAGAGCACGCTGAGCCGGTACACCTTCAGTCCGCCTGCGGTGGAGCCGATGCAGCCTCCGATGAGCATCAGGAGAAGAAGCGTCTGCTTGGCTGTGGGGGAGAACCAGACAGACGACAGGTCGCGCAGTACGAAGCCGGAGCTCGTGGCCATGGACACCACGTGAAAGAGCGAACTCCGGATGTGCGCATGCCAGCCATGGTCGGCCGCATGGCCGCGATCGGCCCAGATGAGAAGACCGCTACCAAGCGCCAGGAGGAACAGCCAGGCTTTCAGCTCGAAGTTCCTCGCGACAGGATGCCAGCGTCGGCGCAGGAGATTCCACAAAAGCACGAAACTGGTGCCGCCGAGGAACATGAATGCCAGGAAGGTGTACTCGATGGCGACGGCCTGTGTGTACCCCGCCTGGGCGAAGTGTGCGATGCTCGTATCGTACGTGGAGAACCCCCCAGTCGAGGGTGTGGTGAGCGCATGGGCCACGGCGTCGAACGGCGTGAGTCCCCAGGCCCAGAGCAACAGTCCGCAGGCCACGGTCAATCCGCCGTAGATGAGCCAGAGGATCTTGAGAGAGGAGAACACGCCCGGAGAGAAGCGCTCGATGCTTGCCTTGTGCGACTCCGCCTCCATCAGGGAGTGGCGTGCTCCAGGTTCCCTGACCACAAACAGGAACAGGGTGAAGATACCCAATCCGCCGATCCACTGTGTGAGGGCACGCCAGAACAGCAGGCTCTTGGGAAGCCACTGTAGCCCGGACAGGAAGGTCACGCCCGTGGTGGTGAAGCCGTAGACGGCTTCGAACAGGGCGTCGAGAAAGCGGATGTCCAGGGCCAACCAGTACGGGATGGCGCCCAAGAGGGAGAGAACGAACCAACCCATCGTTCCCACGGCCATGGACAGGCGGACGGTCATCGCGCGTGGCTCAAGGAGAAGGACGAACGCAGACCCGACAACAAGGCTGATGATCGCCGGGATCGCGTAGATGCGCATCGGGAACTGCACCGTCTCGTTGTAGATCACACTCACGGCCAGCGGCGCCGCCTGAAGCACGGAGAACGCGACCAGGATGAACCCTAGGTAGTACAACACAGACTGCATGCTCTTCATGGTTCACCTCAAGGAATCCATTCTACCTCGCAGATCCGTATTGCGGTACCCCTCCACAACTCACAGGACAGCGCCGGAGACGGTCACGGGGACGATGAGGGGATCTCTCGGTGAAGCGCCGGCTGTCTGTGGATCGACTAGGCGAACAGCGAGCGAGCGCGGTAGAAGTACTCGACGCCGGAGATCACGGAGAGGGCGATGGCCAGCACAAGAGTCGAGGTTCGCGCCAGTTCCCATCCCCCGGTGAGCGAGAAGGTGCGCATCGCCAGGATGAGCAGGATGAGGGTGACGTGGGAGATCGTCTTGAGCTTGCCGAGGAGGCTGGCGGGGATGACCAGACGTTCGTGAATCGCGACGATGCGGAGGCCGGTGACGAGAAACTCCCGGGCAATCAGCGCCATCACCACGGCGGCCGACAGCTCCCCGAGTTCGACCAGAGAGATGAGCGCACCGGAAATGAGGAGCTTGTCGGCGATCGGATCGGCGAACTGGCCGAACACGGTGGATTGCTGGAAGCTGCGGGCGATGTACCCGTCCACGGCATCGGAGACGGCGGCCAGGAAGAACAGGATGACAGCCAGGATACGTCCCAGATAGCCGTCCGACAAGATGAGATACATCAACAAGGGAACCGACAGCAGCCGGGCAATGGTGATCTGATTGGGGATCGTCTTCAGCATGGGGTGTCGGGTCCTTGCGAGTGCGTGGCACTCTCGATGATCTGTCGGAAGTCGTCGACCTCTAGCGAGGCCCCTCCAACGAGTGCACCGTCGATGTCGGGCTGGGCCTGAAGAGCCTGCGTGTTGGATGGCTTCACGCTCCCTCCGTACAGAATGCGGATGCGGTCAGCCCGAGGGCCGCCGTGTTGTGAGGAGAGCCAGTCACGGATCCATGCGCAGGCATCCTGAGCCTGTTCGGGGGAGGCGGTCTCTCCGGTTCCGATCGCCCAGACGGGCTCGTACGCGATGACGATCTGATCGAGGGCCGCCGCGTCGATGCTCTTCAGGCTGGAGGCGAGTTGCTGCTCCAGCACGGCCGCTGTCCGGTCGGACTTTCGCTGAGAGAGGGTCTCTCCCACACAGAGGATGGCGCGTAGCCCGTGGCCCAGAGCGGCCATCAGTTTGTCGCAGACGGTCTCGTCCGAGTCGCCGAAGATGTGGCGTCGCTCGGAGTGACCGATCAGGACATACGTGCATCCGCAGGCGATCAGCATGGGGGCGGAGACGGCTCCCGTATAGGCTCCGTGGGGGGCGGGGTGTAGATCCTGAGCCCCAAGCAAGATCTCTGAACCCAGCAGCTGTCGGCCGGCTCGGTCGAGACTGGTGAACGGAGGGATCAGAAGCACCTCGCACGGGGCTCCGAGGGAGCGACCGGCCTGCATTCGTTCGATGAACGCCTCTGTCTCTTGTGGGGTCTTGTGCATCTTCCAGTTGCCGGCGACCAGGGGACGGCGTGACATCGCATCACCTCGCCACTCAGTATACGAGGCGGTCTGGATCGATGCACTTTGACAACCGCGATCTGTCTCTCTACCATCGCCTCTCGGCCGAGACTGCATCGATGACTGCGTCTGCGGTGCGGATCAGTCTGTTCCACGGGCCGGGCGTAAGCGGGCGAGAGAAGGGGTCAATCGTGACGCGATCCATGAACACCTACGATGTCATCGTTATCGGGGCCGGGCATGCCGGCTGCGAGGCGGCAGTGGCGGCGAGTCGTCTCGGCGCTTCGACGGCGCTTGTGACCCTCAATCTCGACGAGATCGGCCGTATGCCGTGCAATCCATCCATTGGGGGGCCGGGGAAGTCTCAGCTGGTAAGGGAGATTGATGCTCTGGGCGGTGAGATGGCGCGGATGACCGATGCTGCGATGATCCACATTCGCATGCTCAACACGAGCAAAGGGGCGGCGATGCAGGTTCGCAGAGCACAGGTGGATCGCGTGCACTACAAGCGTGCGTGGAAGAGGACCCTGGAACAGACGCCGAACCTGTCCATCGTCGAAGGGATGGTGGATCGTCTCGTGGTGGAGCGGCACCGCGTGGCGGGGGTGACGCTTCGAGAGGGGCTAGAGCTTCGCGGACAGGCTGTGATCGTTGCCGTGGGGACGTTTCTCAACGGGCGGATTCTTCTGGGGAAGGCGTCCTACGCTGCGGGACGATCCGGTGAGCCGCCGGCGTCGGCGTTGGCGAAGTCGTTGCAGGATCTCGGATTCGTTCTTCGTCGGCTGAAAACGGGGACGCCCCCTCGCGTTCATCGTGACTCGATCGACATCACGGGGCTGGAGAGACAGGATACCAGCGGCGATCCACTGGCATTCTCGTTCTGGAGCGAGCCGTCGGTCCTTTCTTCCGACCACCCGGTCTTCGTCTCGCACACCAATCCCACGACGCATCAGATCATCCAGGAGTATCTGGAGGAGAGCTCCAACTACAACGGGCTCATCCAGGGTGTGGGCGCGCGGCACTGCCCGTCGCTGGAGACCAAGATCGTGAGGTTCCCGGAGCGGACGAGCCACAAGGTGTTCTTGGAGCCGGAAGGCGTGGACAGCGCGGAGGTCTACCTTCAGGGGATCTACACTGCTTTCTCGCCCGAGGTACAGCAGAGGATCGTGCGGTCGATTCGTGGGCTGGAGCGGGCCCATATCGTTCGCTATGGGCACAACATTGAGTATGACTTCGTGAACCCGATTCATCTGCGTCCAACGTTGGAGTCCCGTGGGATCGAGGGCTTGTTCTTCGCGGGGCAGCTGAACGGGACCACAGGGTACGAGGAGGCGGCGGCCCAGGGGCTGATGGCGGGGATGAATGCCGCGCGCCAGCTCCAGGGCTTGGAGGAGCTGACGCTATCCCGCGGAGAGGCGTTTCTCGGAGTGCTCGTGGATGATCTCGTCACCAAGGGTGTGACCGAGCCGTACCGGATGCTTCCGTCGCGAGCGGAGTATCGGATCACGCTTCGGGAGAGCAACGCCGATCTGCGACTCTCGCACATCGGCCATGCTGTGGGGTTGCTGTCCACGGATCGTTATGCCCAGGTTCTGTCTCGACGTCGGGTTCTCGATGAGCTTCTTGTCCAATTGCAGGAGACGCGGATCGGACCGGCCGATCCGATCAACGACCGATTGGAGCAGTGCGGCAGTTCCCCGCTGTCTCACAACGGTGCCAGCCTTCTCGAGTTGCTTCGTCGTCCCCATGTTCGCCTCCG
>CAZQHD010000025.1:0-21920 GCA_964593295.1 uncultured Thermotogae bacterium
GGTGAACCTCACAGGATCCTGAATCCTGCGCGTCTGCCAATTCCGCCACTCCGGCGATCCTCCGGGAAGTGTAGAACCACCACGACACAGATTCAAGCATCCGGCGCGGGAGCAGACGCGTACAAGGAGGTTCCGCGCCCTCTGCCGGCGCTTGGCTTCGTTTGTGATATCGGTTACACTGTTGGACGTCTGACCCCAGCCTAGGGGTGATGAGCGAGCGGGAGCAATGGGGACAGACGGTTCAGTCTTGTGCGATGCTATCGCCGGAGGGGGTTAGGTATGGTTGACCTCAAGGAATTCCGCATCTTCTCGGATCTGAAGGACAAAGAGCTCGACAAGCTTCGTGAGAACATCCGCACGATCAACTACGGTCGAGGAGAGATCATCTTTCAGGAGGGCGCGCCCGCGTTCGGCTTCTACCTCATCTTCGACGGCATGGTGAAGTTGGTGAAGCGGAGCATGCGCGCCAAGAGCCAGATCCTGAAGATCGTCGGCCCCGGCGAGATTCTTGGAGAGACAACGCTGTTCGACAAGGGCAGCCACAACGCCTACGCGAAGACGCTGGACGCTGTCTCGGTGGGGTTTCTGGAGCGTGGTGACTTCTTCTACTTTCTGGAGCGTCACCCCAAGACGATCTTCCGACTGTACGAGCGACTCTCAGAGGAGTTGAAGGCGTTCCAGAATAAGCTGGCCGAGCGTTCCTACTCGTCCAGCAAAGAACGGCTCGCCCGTCTCATCCTCCATCTCGGGAAGAGTGGGGTCGAGCTCTCTCGCGCCGAACTGGCGGAGATGGCCGGGGTCTCCTCCAAGACAGCGATCCGAACGCTTTCAGAACTTGAGAGCCGGGGGATCATCGCCATCGAGAGCCGCAGAATCAAGATCCTGCGCGAACCTTATCTGCAGAAGATCGTGGAGCCGTTCCTTTCGGGCCTGAACCCAAACTTGATCATCTGACAGTCGGCTGAACAACGTCCCTTCACCAAGTGACCGTTGTCCTTCCGCAACGTGTCGTGTGTTCACTACTCTCTTCTCGGGCACACATCCCGAGAGCCTGCTTCCACACGTTTGAGGACAGGTGAAACTTGGCGAACGGACTCAACACGACAGAACGAACGATCATCAGCAGCGTGCTCTACGTTGTTGCCTTGGTCGTGAGCCTTGTGATGGACCAGATGGGAGTTTCTCTCACTCCGATCGTGTTCATCGCATTCGCGGTGCCGTTCCTGTTTGCCACAAGACCGCTCCATCTGCGCGGAGCTCTCCTGGTCGCCGGCGGAATCTCGTTCACCGGATTGGGCCTTCTCCTGCTCCACGATCGTCACTCGATCCTCCCCGTTCTCGCATTCCCCGTCGTCTACATGGCGGTCGGAGCACTGATCGGATGGTTGAACGAGCGAAGGCAGGCCAAGAGAGCCATGTGGAAGCAACCCAGCTCTCTGAAGGACCGATACGATGAAGAGCTGTTCGAGCCCGCACTGAACATCCTACATTTCGTGGACCGAGAGGGAAACGTGGTTCGCCGCAACGAGGCCTCTCGGGCGGCCATCGGTCATCCGACACGGCGTGCGCTTCAGATGACAGAGTATGTACACCCCAGCGAGACCACGAAGATCAAGTCCGAGCTGATTCGCCTCTTTGACCGCGGCGAGTTGCGTAGCGTCGAAACCCGGTTCATCTCCGAGGATCGTAAGAGCTTCCCGGTGGAGCTTCGCGGCACGAGGATCAACGAGCGAATCGCTGTGATGGAAGCACACGATCGATCCAAAGAAGCCGAGCTTCAGCGACAGATCATGGAGACCGAAGCCCCCCATCGTCGGTTGATCGAGGACTCGATCGACACGCTGGACTCCGGCATCATCCTCACGGACCGAAAGCGTGAGGTAATCTGGGCCAACGCCACCATCGGGGAGTTCTTCGGGATCGATCGTGAACGGCTGATCGGTGTGGATGCCAAACGTGCGCTCTCCCGGTACGTCGGCGCGTTCGAGGAGGCTCAAACCCTGGCCAAGGTCATGGAGCAGGCCATCGACAGTGGGGAGAGGATTGAGTCGATGATGTGCCATGTACGACCCACACTGAGCCGCTCCGAGAGGATCCTTGAGTACCGGTCCATTCCCATCGAGACCGACCGGTACAAGGGGGGACGGATCGACCACTACATCGACATCACGGACCTGAAGAAGCTCGAGGACAGCCTACTGGAGAAGACGCGCAATCTCGAGCGCAGCAACGAGAAACTTGAGGAGTTCTCCCACGTCGTGTCGCATGATCTCAAGGAGCCGTTGCGGACGGTGGAGACGTTCAGTGGCTTCTTGTTGGAGGACTACAAGGAGAAGCTCGATGAGGAGGGGGTCGATTACCTGGAGACGCTGAAGCGTACCTCGGCTCGCATGCGACAGCTGATCAACGATCTCCTTTCCCTCGCGAGCATCCATATGGACACCAAGTCGTTCGAACGGATCAACACCCAGCGCATGCTGGAGGACATTCGAGAGGATCTCGAGATCCGTCTTCGCGGCGTCAATCTCCAGGTCGACAACGACCTCCCTCCGGTTCTGGGAAGCCGCGTTCGTCTCGGAGAGCTGTTCAGCAATCTGATCATCAACGGCATCAAGTACAACGACAAGGCGCTGCCCACCATCCGGGTGGGATGGAAGAAGGCAACACACACGAGCAACAACTCGGTCACGTTTCTCGTAGCGGACAACGGAATCGGTATCGAAGCCAGGTACCAAGAACGTGTGTTCGGGATCTTCGAGAAACTCAACCCGAGGGAGGATTACGAAGGCACAGGCGCCGGGTTGGCGATCTGCAAACGGATCGTTGAGGAACACGGCGGCACGATCTGGCTGGAATCGGAGGTCGGGAAAGGAAGCACTTTTTGCTTTACCATCCCCCGAGCAAGAGAGGTGGAAACCCATGCACAACCTTGAGAAAATGAAGGTGCTGGTGGTTGAGGATAATCCCAACGACATCACCATCATCAAGCGCGCCATGCGCAAGAGCGATCTGAAGTGCGAGCTCTACTTCGCACAAGATGGCGAAGAGGCCCTGGACGCGCTGGCACAGAAGGGCGAGTTCGAGGACACCCCAAGGCCTGACCTGATCCTGTTGGACATCAACCTGCCCAAGATCAACGGGTTGGAGGTTCTCACCAAGATCAAGGAAGACGAACGGTTGCGTCGCATCCCCGTGATCGTACTCACGATCTCGGAGCGCGAAGAGGACATGGTGAAAGCGTACGACAGCGGCGCTGCAAGCTACATGACGAAGCCGGTCGACTCCAAGGACTTCGAACGTCTGATCCAGACTGTTCAGGACTACTGGAGAATCGCAAGGCGCGCCCCGGAGTAACGCGAGATAGCTCGCAGACCACAAGAGACCTGAGCAATCCATCCCTCCCCGGTCTTGGGTCCCTCGGTGATCCATCCGAGGGAGGGGGAATGCTCCTGAGTCCAACATCTTCCCCGCGCTCCGCACATCGACGGACTCCCGTCGGCACAGTCACTGTGGAGCGCACGTTGTTCGAGCAGTTGCATCCGAGGGAAGAGACAATTGTCTTGCAGATGTTGGAACGGTGCACCGCTTAGACATCCCAGATCGACCCTCCCCCCAGTACATCCGACGCGGTCGGCAGCGCCGGGGCACCGTACTCTCTGGGGGCTTGAGACAAGAAGCGTTGAGGCGCGTGCAGGCAAGGGGAACCAAGCGAATGGAGACGCCCTCCATCGTACCTCCTTACCAACTTCCGCACCGTACGAGCGGTGTCACTCCTTGCGCATGAACCTCCAGAGCCGCGGGCTGTCCGCGAATGCGCGGAACAGGGGATACGAAGAGCGTAGACCCGCCAACGGTTCTTACCCCGGGAAGGCGAACCGTCCAGGTTCGCCTTCCCTCCCCCCATCTCTAGAAACCTTTCATGACAGCATCGAACAGGAACTGCGCCATCGACCGAACCTCCTGCTCTGCGTCCCCGACCAGAGGCACCCCAACCCACGGGACAAGGCGCTCGATCGCCTCCGCGATGTCTTCAGGAACAAACGCCGGTGGGACCTCCGCCTCCTCGGATCCGTACAGAATCGCTGTCAGCTCCTCTCCCACTCGCTTGAGCGGATCTTGCAGCAGCAACGTGCGCAGGGCGAACGCAACGCCGAAGCTCCACCGATCGCGCTCGTCTTCCAGCGTTTCCATCACCGCTTCAAGCGCATCCTGCAACGACTGTTGAAGCGTTCGAATGTCTGAGAATAATCCATTCGTGGCGGCCTCCTTCAGCAGCGAGTCCTCCGGAGGCGAGTTCCGCCGTAGCGTCCCCAGGGTGTCACGATGCGTTTCGCAGAAAGCCGCCGTGTCAGCACGCAGCCGCGCCAGATCGATCCAGGTTCGCACAGTTTGAGCGTCTGTCTGTTTCATCAGGTGGATGTACAGCCCCGCCGCCTGCGTCCCGGCCTGCTCACAGGCCGTTACGACCCCCGCCGGAACCTCAAGGACACCTCCCTGGAACGAGAACTGGAAGTAGGCTCCGTACAAGGAAACCCAGGGCGCGAACGCATCGAACACCTCGGCCATCATCCCGCCCAGGGATGCAGCTTCGTTTCCCCATCCGACCGCTCCCGCCAGCAGAGACAGCAGCAAGACGACGCAAAGTAGCCTCATGCCTCAGCATAGCATCTGGCCGCAGGCCGTGCCACGCCGCTGCCCAGCACGGCAGCGGATCGCGAGGGCATCGGTTGCCCCTGTGATGACGAGCATTTGTCACGGCAGATGCCTTGAACTAGAATGCTCTCATCAAACGCGGGCACCGGAGACGGTGATGGAAGCACTACGCATCAAGGAGGTTTCATTGAAGAAGATTTTCGCACTCACAGTGGTTCTGCTGCTGGGGCTGTCTCTGCTCAGCATGGCGGCAGGAAAGGTGGCGGTCGTGCTCGACGTCGGCGGACGTGGAGACCTTTCCTTCAACGACATGGGGTTCAAGGGAACGGATGAGGCGGCCAAGGACTTCGGCTATGACATGGTCGAGGTTCAGAACGCCTCCGGATCGGACTACCTGCCGAACCTTCGCAACCTGTCACGAACAGGCGATTATGAGCTGATCATCTGTGTCGGATTCCTTCTGGGCGATGCACTGGCCGCCGCTGCAGAGGAGTTCCCGAACCAGAAGTTCGCGATCATCGACTCGGTCGTAGATGCACCCAACGTGATGAGCATCGTGTTCCGGGAGAACGAGATGTCGGCGCTCGTCGGTGCGCTGGCCGCGATGGCGGCCGCCCATCACGGATACTCGCATGCCGGTGTGGTCTTGGGCATCGAGATTCCGGTGCTGTGGCATTTTGAGGCCGGATTCCGCTTCGGGATCGACTGGGCCAACCAGGCGATGGGTTCCAGCATCGGGCTTCTCTACACCTACACCGGAACGTTCAGCGACATCGCCCTGGGGAAAGCGGCAACGGAAGCCATGCTGGCGCAGGGTGCCGTCGGCGTCTACAACGTCGCCGGTCCACTCGGCATCGGTGACCTGGAAGCGATCACCGAGTTCCACGAGAACCGCGGCACCGTGACCGGTCCTCCCTACTACTTCGGCGTGGACGCCAACCAGGACTACCTCGGCAACGGGCAGCACGCGCTGGCCAGCGGGATGAAGCGGGTGGACACCGCCGCGTATACCGCAGTAGAAGCAGTGTATAACGGTACTTTCACCGGCGGAATCACCAGCCTCGGGCTCACCGAGGGCGGTGTGGCCATCAGCAAGCTTGAGGATCTGGGCGAGTTCATCCAGTTCGGCATCGACGGTGGCTCGGTCTCCGTGGATGACTACTACACGATCATCGCCAACTGGGCCACGAACCGCGCCACCCTGCCGGCGTCGATCTGGTCCGCCATCGATGAACTGGAGGCCGGGATCCTCTCCGGCTCCATCGTCGTTCCGACAGCCGACACCGGCGCGGAGATCTCCGCCATCCGTGCGGAGTACACGCTCGGCGCTCCGTAGGCATCGCACACACAACTTGATGGGGGGAGAGAGGACCGCGCGTTCTCTCTCCCGCCTCTTGTTGAACATCTGTAGGGTGACAGAATGGGGAGGTTCATGAACAATCGAGCGTCCACCGCCTCGCCCCCGATCGCCGACCGTTTTCTTCTTGCCGAGGGCATCTCCAAGACCTACCCGGACGGAACGGTGGCGCTCAGACCCACCAACCTGGAGATCCGCTCCCACGAGATCATCGGACTCCTGGGGGAGAACGGTGCCGGGAAGACGACCCTCACGAAGATCCTGTCCGGGCTGCTTCCTCCGACACAAGGGCGCGTGACCTCCCCCCGGGGCAGGGTTCGCTTCGCCAGCCCGCGGGAAGCACTGGCGTTCGGCATCGGCATGGTGCATCAACACTTCGCTCTTGTGGGCACGTTCACCGCCGCAGAGAACGTCGCCCTCAGCCACAGGCGGCCGTTCTCACCGATTCGACTGTCCAACGCCAACGCCCGCTTGGAGACGCTCATGAAGGAGAGCGGTCTCCGGGTTCCCCTGGACGTGCCGGTGGAGAAGCTGGCGGTGGGGGCTCAGCAGCGCGTGGAGATCCTTAAGGTGCTCTCCCGCGATGTGGATCTGCTGATTCTCGATGAACCCACCTCCGTCTTGACCCCGTTGGAGGTCGATGAGCTGTTCGTTCTTCTGGCAAGGCTCCGAGACCACGGCAAGTCGATCATCCTGATCACCCACAAGCTCAAGGAAGTCCAGTCAATCACGAATCGCATCGTCGTTCTTCGTCAAGGAGAACTGGTCGGCGTGGTCAACACCGAAGAGGCGACCACGGAGCGCTTGGCACGGCTGATGGTGGGGGACATGGCCGAAACGGGAACAAGCACTATGGAGCTCAGCGATCGCGAGTTACCGGATCAGAAACAGCGAACTGTCGTGGATCGCTCCTCCTCCAGCGTGCTGCACGTAGAGAACCTGCGTACCAAGGATGACACCGGCGAGATCGCGGTGGAGGACGTCTCGTTCGATGTCTTCGGTGGAGAGATCTTCGGGATCGCCGGCGTCGAGGGAAACGGCCAGTCAGAGCTGGTAGAGTCGCTCACTGGCCTCCGGGTCCCGGTTTCCGGCGCCGCGACCATCCGTGGAGACTCCATCCTCGGCCTCGATCCGCACCGAATCTACCGCATGGGCGTGGCGCACATCCCGGAGGATCGATGGGAACTCGGCCTGGTGCTTCCGTTCTCGCTGGCCGAGAACGCCATTCTTGGGGTTCATCAGTGGGCGCAGTTCAAGGGGCCGCTCTCGTTCCTTCGCTGGGGTCGGATCAATCGGCATGTGCGCGCCCTGATGGACCGATTCGAGATCCGAGCCACCGGGCCGAGCGCGCCGGCCAAGTCGCTCTCCGGGGGTAATCAGCAGAAGCTGATCGTGGGCCGAGAACTGGCCAAAGATCCGGCCATCGTCGTGGCCAGCCAACCCACTCGAGGATTGGATATCGGGTCCGCCAAGTACATCCGCGACCTTCTCTTCGAGATGCGTGATAAGGGGAGGGCGATTCTCCTGGTCTCGGCAGATCTGGACGAGGTCCTTCGGCTCGCCGACCGGATGGCCATCATGTACGAGGGTCGGTTCATGACCGTCTGTGCACCCGAGGAGCTAACGCGTGAGCGCATCGGGCTCCTGATGGGCGGGGTAAACGACAAGGAGGGCGAATGAGTCAAGCGAATCAGGGCACGTCGCGACTGCTTCGCGGGGTCCACAAAACGTTGACCGGGCTCCATCCAGCCCTAGAATCGGTGTTGGCCGCCGTCGTCGGTCTGCTCATCGGCGCGCTGCTGATGCACATCTGGGGGTTCAACCCCTGGCGGGCGTACATCGCGTTGTTCAAGGGCGCGTATGGAGGGAGCTACGAGTGGGCAAGCTCGATCGCGCGAGGAACGCCTCTCGTCCTGACAGCACTCACGTTCTCCATCTGCCTGCGCGCCGGGATGTTCAACATCGGGGCCGAAGGACAGATGTTCGTCGGGGCGATGGTTGCGGTCACAATTGCACACTTCGTCCTCCCCGCGGGGCTGCATACCGTGGTCGGCCTCGTGTTCGCCGCGTTGGCCGGCGCCGCCTGGAGCATCGTTCCCGCCCTCTTGAAGATCACCCGAGGAGTCAGTGAGGTCATCTCCACCATCATGTTCAACTGGATCGGCCGCTTTCTCACGCTGTACATCACCATCTTCTGGCTGGCCGATCCTCGGAGCGCGGAACGCACCCTTCGAATCCCCCGTACAGCAAGGTTTCCCGTGCTCGTGCGTGGGACCGATCTCTCTTACGCGGTGTTCATGGCGGTCGGCGTGGCGCTGATTCTGTACTTCATCCTGTGGCACACCACGGTCGGCTACGAAGTACGCGCCGCGGGCTTGAACCCTTCCGCCGCTCGTTATGGAGGGATCCGAGAGAAGCGCACGATGATGATGAGTTTCCTGTTGGGAGGGATGACCGCCGGGTTGGCCGGCGCCGCCATCGTGATGGGACTTCCGCCGACCTACGCCATCGTCGGGGGGGGCGGCATGCCGAACCTCACCAACATGGGGTTCGACGGCATGGCGGTCGCCATGGTGGGCCGTAATCACCCCCTCGGCATCCTGCTGGCCGCCGTATTCTTCGGCGGGCTCAACGCCGGAGGCAGAGTCATGCAGTTCTACGGCTCGAACCCAGTGCCTTTGGAGATGGTTCGTGTGGTGATGGGAGCCATCGTCCTGGCGATGTCGATCCCTGAATTGGTGCGGATCTTCCCCGCGGTCAAGAAGCACAGTCAGATGATGTTCGGCGCGCTGCAGCGAGCGACAACCCGACGCAACGCCGAGAAGGGAGAGGCATGAACTTCAGCGATCTTCTCAGCCTGGTCCGCATCGCGCTGCACGCCATGGTTCCGCTGACCCTCACTGCGGTCGGTGAAATCGTGGGCGAGACCGCCGGGTTGTTCAACATCGGTCTTGAAGGCATCTTGCTCATGAGCGCGTTCGTGGGCGCGTTGGGCGCCCGTGCCGGAGGCCCCTACGTGGGCTTGCTCGTGGGAATGGGCGTCGGCGCGATCACCAGTCTCATCTTCGCCGTCATCAACACCTACTGGAAGGGCACGCAGATGGTGACAGGGATCGGGATCAACCTGTTTGCCATGGGCTTCGTGGCCTTCGGGCTCATCCAGCTGGGCGCGCCTGGGTTCCACCAGGTGGCCCGCGCTGACCAGCTCATCAAATGGCGAACCGGAATGGGCGCCATGTCTCCCATGATCCTCGCCGCCCTTCTTGCCCCGCTTCTGATCCACTTCTTCCTGAAAAGAACACGGGCCGGTCTCATGCTGAAGGCCGCCGGGGAAGCCCCGGAAGCTGCCGACGTGGCCGGGCTCAACGTAAACCGCATCCGTCTGGCGGCCGCCGTCTTCGGCGGCGCGCTCGCCGGCCTCGCCGGTGCCTACATGAGCGTCGCATGGATCGGATCGGTGACCAAGGACCTCTCCGCGGGACGAGGGTTCATCTCATTGGCGGTGGTCGTGTTCAGTGGACTGAACCCATTGCTTGCGCTGCTGGGCGGCGTCATCTTCGGCTTCTTCCAGGCGCTGGCGGAGTGGGTCAAGACGTTGCCGCAGAAGCCCGTCCCGGCTGAGTTTGTCTCCATGCTTCCGTACATCATCACGCTGCTGGTGGTCTCGGGCGCCATCGGACGGGTCCGGTTCCCGAAGGCCCTCGGGGTCCCGTACAAGCGCGAGTAACCGACATGCCGCGGCGCAGTTGCGTTGACGGAGTGCCCCCCGGCGAACTATGATTGCGGCATGAGGACAACTGGGGGAGACGGGGTCGGAACCGGTCCGGTCTCGTGTTCCAAAGGTTCGCTGCAGCATTACAGGAGGTGCACCATGCGTAGGCTTCTGGCTCTGGCGTTGATCGCCGCGTTGGCGCTCGGCGTCATCGGTTTGGCTCAGCCGGGCTCCAGCCCGAACGAACCCATCTACATGCTCTTGGTCCCATCGACCGAGGGTGCAACTGTCGAGGAAACCGGTGAGGCCATCGCGGAAGCGATCTTCGACCTCACGGGTCTCTACATCGTGTCCAGTCTTCAGGCCGATTACACGGCCATGATCGAAGCGTTCGCCGCATCTGAGGGGGACACTTTCGGCATGCCGACCACCGATCAGTACATTCGGATCTACGAGCGGACCAACGGAAACGTCAGTCCGCGCCTAGGATCCGTCCGTTACGGTTACGCGTGGTACTACGCCAGCCTGTACGCCCGCCGCGACAGCGGAATCGCCTCGCTGGAGGATCTGAACGGTAAGGTCTGGATCTACAACGACACTGGTTCGACGTCCGGCTACGTGTTCCCGAACATGATCTTCGAGCGCATGGGCATCGAGCTAGCTGGCATTGTGACCTCGGGCGGGCACACCAACTCGATGGTCGCCCTCATCGAGGGACAGGGAGACTTCTGCTCCGGCTACGGCTCCGCTCCCGGAGCACCGGCCGGCTGGTCGGGCGATCGCTGGGAGTTCGGCGACGACCCGGAACTCTGGCTCTGGGATCGCTGGAACAACGATCTGTTCCGTCCCGAGCATCGCGGAACGTGTTTCGACCTGCGCCGTGCGGTGCGTAATACCTACGACCTCGACACGGTCCTTCGTGACATCGGCGTCTTCTACAACATCGGCCCGATTCCGAACGACTGCTTGGCGTTCGGACCGGACTTCCCGGTGGAGATCGCAGATCGTATCGTAGAGGCCGTCAAGACCCACATCACCACCGAAGAGGGCAAGGCCCTGTGGGGCGACCCGAACTTCTACGAGTGGACCGCGGTTGCCGACATCGACGACTCATTCTACGACGGGTACCGAGAGATCCTCGGCCTTCCGATCCCGGATCGAAACTAGGGTCTGTATGGGATAATCCCTAGAAGCACGATTGGACGCGGGAGAGGCCTTCCTCTCCCGCGTCTCTGGAAGGGCGGATCTGACGATGGATGAACTGATCCAAGCAGAACACCTCACCAAGATCTACGAGCGGGGAGAGATCCTGGCGCTCAACGACATCAGTTTCCAGGTGCAGCGTGGGGAGTTTCTTGTTCTCCTCGGTCTCTCCGGGTCTGGGAAGTCCACTCTCCTTCGATGCGTGAACCGGCTGATCGAGCCTACGGCCGGCACCATTCTGTACGGAGGCATCGATGTCACCCAGGCCTCAGCACGGCAGCTTCGACACCTTCGAAGGCGTATGGCGATGATCTTCCAGCAATTCAACCTGGTGAGACGCTCCACGGTCTTGACCAACGTGCTCTCCGGGCGGCTCGGGTACATGAGCCCGGCGGCGTCTGCCGTGCACAGGTTCTCCAAGCAGGAGATCGCCGATGCGATGGCCTGTTTGGAACGTGTGGGCATCCCGGAGCAGGCCTACAAACGCGCGGATGAGCTCTCCGGAGGTCAGCAGCAGCGTGTCGGCATCGCCCGCGCGCTCATGCAGAATCCGGAGCTTCTCATGGCGGATGAGCCGGTGTCCGCGTTGGATCCCGCCACGTCGCACTCCATCATGCAGTATCTGGAGCTGATGAATCGCGAGGACGGCGTGACCGTCATGGCCAGCCTGCATTTCCTCTCCTTGGCTCGTCGGTACGGAACGCGGATCCTGGCGCTCAAGGACGGCGAGATCGTCTTCCGAGGAAGCCCAGCGGAGATCGACGGAGCCAAGTTCAAGGAGATCTACGGTGAAGAGGCGGAAGAAGTCGAAGTCCGATAGTCAGGACCAGCGACCTACACACTCTCCAGATCACATGGGACGTGTGTTTCGACTCGGCATGGGTCACGTGCGGGGGCTCTCGGCCACATCGCTTGCGATCGGGATGGTCGGGGTCGTCGGAGCAACCCTTGCTCTCCTCCTCAGAGCCTGGCCGACCCGATGGCTGGATGGAACTGTTCTGCTGATCAGCGCGGGATTGATCATCGCGGGCCTCGGCCTCTGGAGAAGAAGACGTTGGGGATGGGTGCTCGCAAGTCTCGGTTTGCCGGCGCTGTTCATCTTGTCCCTGGTGCTTGCCGTCATGGATCAGGCGCTCTGGCTCGCCGGCTCCCTGCTCGTGCTGTATCTGCTCACAGGGATCATCCAACGAAGAGACAACGTGTTCGCGTTCGGCGAGTCCCCGGCTGATCGGCTGATCGCGCTCGGACCCCGTATCGCGTCGTTTCTGCTGGATTGGGCCGCTTGGGGGTACCTTGCCTACGCAGTCATGTACCTGCTCAACAGCTACTGGTACCTGCGATACGTCAACTTCTACGGACGACTGACACTGCCCGGATGGGGATGGCCGGTGGTGATCCTGGCGACGTTGGAGCTGACGTTCATCAGCCGCGCTCTGGGACAGACGCTCGGCATGAGCTTGTTCGGTCTGCGCGTCCTGGGAGAGGATCTTCGCACCCCGCCGCTTCGCCAACGCCTTCGCCGTCTCCTTTCCATGCACCTGTTCGCTGTGTTCCAGCCTTGGGTGTTGATCTCCAAGCAACGACTCTCGGGGCTCCTGCACGACGGAGCGACCACCGGAACCCTGTACACGTTGGAGAAGATCAAAGACGACATACCCGTGCGGAAGCCCGAGAGGATCTGGCTCACCTATCGAGGCCTGTTCCTCACGGCCTTGCTCGGCATGACTTTCTGGCTGGGTTGGAAGATCACCACGATCAATCTGGGCATGTTGGTCGATCGAATCGGCAAGTCGGGACACATCTGGAGAGAGCTCTTCACGCCGAACTTCGAGTACCTGACCACGCATGTCAACGAGAGAGGCAAGCTGTTCTCGATCACCTACCACATGATGGAGACGATCTTCATGGCGTTCTTCGCCACCGTGACCGGCGCGCTTGTGGCCTTCCCGCTAAGCTTCCTCGGCGCGAGAAACATCATGGGGTTCAATAAGCTGGGATGGCTGGTCTTCTCGATCATGCGGTTCGTGTTCAACGCGGTCCGTTCCATCGAGTCGATCCTGATGGCTGTGTTATTCGCCGTTTGGGTCGGATTCGGCAATCCGTTCGCCGGCTCACTTGCCCTGTTCATCCACACCATCGCGGCGTTGGGCAAGCTCTACTCGGAACAGGTCGAAGCGATTGACCCCGGCCCGCTGGAGGCCATCTCCGCCACAGGCGCGCGGCGATGGCAGATCGTCATCTACGGCGTGATCCCACAGATCATCCCCTCTTACCTTGCCTTCACCCTCTACCGGTGGGACATCAATATCCGCATGGCCACCATCATCGCGTTGGTGGGCGGCGGCGGAATCGGAACACTGCTGTTCTACTTCAAGAACGAGGTGGGTCGATTGCCGGATGCATGGAATCACGTAGGGGCCATCATTGTCACCATTGTGATCGTCGTTTGGATGCTGGACTACATCAGCGCACGCGTACGGGAGAAGATCGGATAGCATGGAACACAACACCTATCCTGCCGGCTTCATGAGCCCCAGACCCAACTGGAGCAAGGCGTTCCGCGCGCTGGAAAAGGATCTGCTCATCGTTGCTGCGGACGTCGCCGCCATCGTCTGTCTTTGGGCCCTGTGCGCCTTCATCTGGAATCACTTCGCGCACGGAGCGAGAGACTTCTCCTCCCTCCCATGGTGGCTGCTCTTCGTCCTGGGCCTCGAACTGGCGGTGCTGTGGCAATCGTTTGGGCGGAGTCTTGGACAACGCTTGATGCGCCGCCACCTCGTGGATCGGAGAACAGAACACTCTCTGCCTCGGCGGACTCTGCGTGCGGCGTTGCTGCATCTACAACCGTTGTATGTTGTCAGCATTCTTCCAACCGCTCGTCACGTGCCGTGGCACGATCGATGGACCGGGTTCGAGATGGCAGGTGAGTCTGAGCGAACACAAGATCAGCGTCTCAAGTGGTACCGGCAGAGTTCGAGCATGGTCCTGCTCCTGCTTGCGTTGAGCATGTTCTTCACTTCGGCGCTGTTCACCCAAGTGGATCTGGTCCGATTGGCCACGAACGCATCCGCCACAACACAGATCTGGCAGCGGATTCTCAACCCGGACTGGTCGATCCTTCCGCTGGGATTTCGGCTTCTCATCGTCACCCTGTACATGGCGTTCATGGCCACCCTGTTCGGGGTCCTGGTGGCCGTGCCGCTCAGTTTCCTGGCAGCTCGGAATCTGACTCGCGGCTGGATCGGGCGGATCGTTTACACGATCATCCGCGTCGTCCTCTCCGTGGTCCGGTCCATCGAGCCGATCATCTGGGCGATCATCTTCGTGGTCTGGGTTCGCACAGGGAATGCTCCGTTTGCCGGCACGCTTGCGCTCTTCGTACACTCGGTCGCCGACCTGGGGAAGCTCTACTCCGAGCGGTTGGAGTCGATCGATCCGGGGCCGGTGGAAGCCATTCGCGCCACTGGAGCGAACTCACTTCAGGTGATCCTGTATGGGATCGTGCCCCAGATTGTGAACCCCTACCTGTCCTTCACCATCTACCGATGGGACATCAACGTACGTATGGCCACGATCATCGGACTGGTCGGAGGCGGCGGCATCGGACAGCGCCTGATTCAGCTGACGAGAAACTGGGTCTGGGATCAGGCGATCGTGCTGATGATGATCATCATGGTCGTGGTCTGGGCAATGGACCACAGCTCGTCCAAACTGCGCGAGCGGCTCAACTAGCCGCGGCCCGCCCCTGTGCTGTCCGAAGAGAGCCTGTCGGGGATCGCCCTGCAACGCCTACGGTCTACTTGCCCGTGAGCTGCTCCATATACTGGCGAATCTCGTCCAAGCCGTAGGTCGTCTTGAGTGCCTCGTTGTCCTCCAACCAGGCGTCCTTGATCGTATCATCCCGACGAATTTCGACGTCCTTGATCCCGAAGGAGGCAACAAGCTTTCGCGCCTCTTCTTCGATCTGCCGGTCCTTCACGCGAAACAGAAACCGAGGAAAGTCCATGTACTCCTCCTTTGGTGGGGCAGAGTATAGCGCTCCTGACAGGCGCACGCATAGAGGCGACCGATCCAGGCTATACTTGGCACCGACCATGCGCCGTTCGATGATCCGAGTCGACACAGCCGGAGAACGCCATATTCCCGATCTCGTCCGCCTTCTCACCGCCATTCGGCAAGAGAATCCGTCGGGCGCCCCTGCAGCGCAGCCGGAGATCGTAGAGATCCTCCCCTGGATGCTGTCCGATGGGGCCAGGGTGTTGATCGGCTACCTCGACGAGCGGCCCCGTGGGACTGGCTGTGCTTGCCCGCATCCCGAAACTGGATGCACGTCTCGGGTTTCTCTATCTGGACGAACTCCATGTCCTGGCACCGTTTCGGCGCCGGGGTGTGGGGCGATCTCTGCTGCTCGAAGCATTCGCGCTGGCGAAGTCCCTCAAGCTGGCCGGCGTTCGGCTTCTGGCAAGACGAGAGAACGAGCCCGCCCGTCAACTGTATGATGCCGCCGGGTTTCGAAGCTCTGAGACGCTCCTCTATGAGCGTCGGTTTGATCCGTTCCTTCCCCACGTCTAGAATCGTCCCATGAACATGGTCGAGATTCTCCGCAAGAAGCGGGATGGGGGGTCCCTCTCACGACCCGAGATGGAGTACTGGATCCAAGGAACGGTGAACGGATCGATCCCCGAGTACCAGACCTCCGCACTGTTGATGGCTGCATGGATCCGAGGCATGACGGAGGACGAAACCTCCGTCCTCACCGATGTCATGGCCCACTCCGGCTCGGTGTTCACACCCGACGAGCTGGGAGGCTTCTCGGTGGACAAGCACTCCACGGGCGGCGTAGGAGACACCACCACCCTCGTGCTGATCCCCTTGTTGGCGGCCGCCGGCCTCACGGTCGCGAAGCTGTCGGGTCGTGCCCTGGGACACACGGGAGGCACGATCGACAAACTGGAGTCGATCCCCGGATTTCGCGCGGATCTGTCTCGATCTGAGTTTCTCAAGCGAGTTCGCACTTCAGGATTGGCGCTGGCCGACCACGCCGAGGACATGGTGCCCGCGGACCGCATTCTGTACGAGCTACGGGACGTCACCTCCACCGTGGATTCGCTGCCGTTGATCGTGGCCTCCATCATGTCCAAGAAGATCGCCGGCGGAGCCCAGGGGATCGTCATCGACGTCAAGACCGGGGCTGGAGCGTTTCTCCCGAGGCTAGAGGACTCGCGCCAACTGGCACGGTCTCTCGTCGGAATCGGCACCCGCCTCGGCCGCAAGATCTCCGCGGTCATCACCGACATGTCTCAGCCGCTGGGAAGAATGGTCGGCAACGCGCTTGAGGTCGCGGAGGCGATCGCCACGCTGCAGGGCCGAGGCCCGGAGGACCTCTCGTCGCTCTGTTGCACATTGGGCGCGGAGCTGCTGGTGTTCGCCGGGACAGCGGACACGCTGGAAGACGCCTTCCGAGCACTGAACCAGCGATTGGAGAGTGGAGAGGCGCTGGAGAGGTTCCGCCAGATGATCACCCAGCAGGGTGGAGACGCCTCGATCATCGAGACGCCCTCGCGTCTGCCGACGGCAAACGCGAGGGTTCCCGTTCTCTGCCCGCAGGACGGGACGGTGGAGTCCCTGGACGCGCTGACCGTGGGACAGGCCGCCAACCTTCTCGGCGCCGGTCGATACACAAAGGAGGACCACATCGATCCTGCCGTCGGGGTCGAGCTGATTTGTAAAGTCGGTGATCGGACGGCTCGCGGCGAACCGCTTGCCTGGCTTCACGTCAACCGGGAGGACGAACTGGAGGGTGCCTCCCGCATGGTCTCCGAAGCCTATCGGATCGACCCGTCCGGCGCGGACCATCCGCCTCCGGCACTGGTCATCGAGCGCGTGACGGCGCCGTCAGGGGATCCTTCGTCTCGGGCCCAGGAGCGCTAGCCTGGGCCGTTCGGCGGAGAGTCGAGGAGCCGAAAGCTCTCAGGCAACAGCTCGCGGATCGTGGTACGCTTGAAGGTTCCTTGCGGGTTTCCCATGAGAATCTCCAGATCCGGGGCGTGTTCGGCCATCACCTGACGACATACACCACACGGGGAGCAGTACGGTTTATCGCAGGTCACCGCGATCTTGACGAACACCCGTTGTCCCTCAGAGATGGCTTTGAAGATCGCCGTTCGTTCGGCACAGACCGACGGACCGAACGAAGCGTTCTCGATGTTCACGCCGGTGAACACCGTTCCGTCCTCGCACAACAGCGCCGCACCGACGGTGAACCGGGAATACGGCGCGTACGCACGCGGGCGCACATCGTTGGCAATCTGTAGAAGCTCTTCGTCAGTCATCATCAGAACCGGATCACCAGCCCCACCATGGCGGCGATCGGCCCGGGACGGAGGCCCCACCAGCTTTCCCCCACACTCAGCGGAACAGTCCATCGTAGATCGCCGTACAGGCGAAGGAACGGAGGCCCCAGCTCGAAGCCGACCACGCCGTGCACGGCAAACGCGGACCAAGAAAGCCCGTCAAGGTGCAGCGCCGCCCGCGCTCCCTCGATCCCCGCGGCCAGCTGGGGCGGGACACTCTCGTGGCGCACGGAAGGGACCACGCGGCCGCCCATGAGATCCACCCCCGCGCCAAGATTGATCGCGAACACCAGCAGGTCGAACCGCTTCACGAGCTCCGTGGACATTGCCCAGGCCGAGAACATCATGTCGGCGGTGAACCTGGCGGTCTCAGTCCCGATCTGGAACTCAACATCGGCCAGAGGCTGAGGAATCTCCTCGCCGAGCGCACGAACCAGGGATCGGACGAGGCCGTCGGTCAGTATTCCCCCCGAGATTCGGAGCCCATCCACCACCACAAGCGGAAGCCGGATCTCCAGGCCGCCGCCCAGAAGCGGCAACGGAACCCAGGCCGGAGCTGCTTGCGCCATGCTCTCCACCTCGTTCAGGATCTCGTCGAACCCTTGTTCAGCAGTGGCGAGCTCTGCCGGTGGAATGCCCGCGTCGACCAGTGCAGCGAGCAGGTGATCGAACGCATCCTCGACGGCCACCGGCAATCGATCCGAGGCGGTGGTCAGATCAAGCGTGATCAGCGGCGGCGCCAGATACAGCCCGCCCGCAGTCGCGGGCAACGCGAACCATACGAGCACGCAGAGCATCGTCAGCGTCCCCGAAACGGCTCGGAGCCTCATCCTCGGTCCCATCCCTCCCACTCGCGCGTCTTGAGTTCGACGCGCTTGATCTTCCCACTGGTCGTCTTCGGCAGTTCGGTCACGTACTCGATGGCTCGAGGGTATTTGTACGGTGCCGTCTCCGACTTCACGTGGTCTTGGAGCGCTTGCGTCAGTTCGTCCGACGGCGCATACCCTTTCGCCAGGACCACAAATGCCTTCACAATCTCCCCACGCTCCCGATGCGGTGAGGCCACAGCCGCGGCCTCCACCACCGCTGGATGGCTGACCAGTGCGTCCTCCACCTCAAACGGTCCGATGCGATAGCCGGACGTCAGGATCACATCGTCGGCGCGTCCTTCGAAGAACAAGTACCCATCCTCGTCCATCCGCACCAGATCTCCAGTCCGGTACCACCCACCCGAGAACGCCTCTTTGTCCAGCTCCGGCGCGTTCCAGTACCCATCGAAGATGGCGGGGGAGTCCGGCCTGAGAGCGATCTCACCGATCTGGCCTTTGCCCACCGGCTCGCCGTTCTCGTCGATCAACGTCACGCCCGGTCCGGGCGTCGGCAGGCCCATGGCGCCCGGCTTGACCGGCATCCCGGGAAGGTTACAGACCAGGCACACCGACTCCGTCTGGCCGTACCCATCTCGGATGGTCACACCGAACGCGCGCTTGAACGCCTGGATCGGCTCGACATTGAGCGGCTCTCCCGCCGACAGCGCGTCCTGGAGCACCACCTTGTGGTCGGCCAGATCGGGGAGCTGCGCGAACAGCCGGTACTCGGTCGGCGTGCAACACAGCTTGGTGACCTTGTACTTCTCCAGAAGCTCAATGTAGCGGGCCCCATCGAACCGTCCGTTGTACATCAGCTGCGTCGCCCCCGTGGTGAGCGAGACGCCCACCGGGCTCCAGTACCACTTCGCCCAACCCGGCGCGGTGGTGGCCCAGATGATGTCGTCCTCGGTCGCTCCATACCAGTAGCGCGCGGTGATGCGTTGATGGCAGTAGAGCCATCGATGCTTGTGGACCACCGGCTTCGGATTGCCGGTGGTGCCCGAGGTGAAGTTGATGGTCAGTGGATCGTCCACGCACAGAGAGACCTTCTGCCCGGACACGTCGCCCTGGGCCAGAAGATCCTCGAAACGGATCCATCCGTCCCGCGGCTGCGCGCTGTTGATCAGGATGAACGTCTCCAGCGGACAGTCCCGCCGAGCCTCCTCGACGGCCTCCACCACCGAGACGTCGGCGACGATCACCTTGGCGCCGCTCACCTTTGCCCGATACGCGATCTCCTTGGGCTTGAGCATCTCGGAGCAAGGCACGGCCACGCCCCCGGCCACGAAGGTTCCCAGCTGCGCCATGTGCGCTTCAGGAAGACGTGGGAGCACGTGCAGAACGGGCTCGTGCTTCTTCACGCCCAGCTGGATCAGCGAGGAACCGAATCGTCGCGTTCCCGCCACCAACTCCGCGTACGTCACCTCGCGCTCTGCCCCGTCCGCGTCCTCCCAGTACACCGCGATCCTGTCCGGAGATCTGCGGGCGTGACCTTCGACCACGTCCACGATGTTGTAGTCGGCGGGAATCTCCCACTTGAACTGCTCCAGCTCCTTCTCGTACAACGCCTGGGTGTATTGCATCGTGTCGAACCACCTTACCTGATGGGCATTTTTGCTTCCAATGGCTGCATCTTATAGCATATCCACAATCGTTGCACGAAGCGGAGGCATCCCATGAAAGCTGCGGTTGTTCTGAGTCCGTCCACGGCCAAGCGGCTGATCGCACAGGGGGTCGCCGCCCACCCTCGGGTCCTGAGGGCCGTCCATGCCGGCACCGTCGTCGTCACCCTGGGAACGACCAACGCCTATGTGGCATCTGAGCTTCTGGGCGCCCCCGTGGACCACGGCGCCTTTGTCGCCGGCCTCATCGACCGTCGGTGGAACGTCAACGCCCGCCTGGGGGAGGCCTCCGATCTTGTGTTGCACAGGGGAAAGCCCGTTCCGTTCAATGAGAACAGCACGGTGGACGCCCTCGGGGCAGGCGATGTTCTGATCAAGGGAGGGAACGCCATCGACCCCAGCGGCACCGTTGGCGTGCTGATGGCGTCCGACACAGGCGGAACTGTCGGCCGCTACCTGCCCGCCGCCTTGGCGCGAGGGGTCGAGTTGGTTCTCCCCATCTCGGTGGCCAAATCGATTCACACGCCGATCGACGTGCTGTCTGCGACGATGGGAACCCAACGCATCGATCAGGCCATGGGTCTGCCCTGCGGAATGTTCCCTCTGTTCGGTCATGTGGTCACCGAGATCGAGGCACTCGCCCTGTTGTTCGACGTTCACGCGACCCATGTCTGTTCCTCGGGCACCGGCGAGGGTGCCGGCAGCGTGAGCCTTCTCATCGAGGGGGACGAACCCTCTGTTCAGCGCGCGTTCACCTCGATCGGGAAGTGGTCGGAGCTTCGCGAGGAGCCGGTTCGAGGACGGCCATGATCGACGCGTACCTCACCCTTGAGGCGGAGACCGTCCATCGGATCAGAAGGAAGAAGTCCCGGTTCATCGCCATCGTGGCTCCGGCACACTCTGAGGAGTGTGCGTCGTCCAAGCTGGCATCCCTACATCGGTCGTACCACGACGCCACGCATCACTGCCACGCGTTGCGCTGGCTCGACGGCGATCGCATGGTCGAGACGATCTCCGATGACGGCGAACCCCCAGGCTCCGCCGGAGCGCCGATCCTCGCGCAGCTTGTCCGACGGGAGTTGTGCAACGTCCTGGCCGTGGTCATCCGATACTATGGGGGCTCGCCCCTTGGCGTCGGGGGGCTCATACGAGCCTACTCGGACGCGGTCTCGGAGGCGCTGGACGGGGCCGAAACAGTCCGCCGCACGAGGTGGACCCAGGCGCGACTTCAGTTCCCCGTGGAGGTGCATGGCGGGGTCCTCTCTACGCTGCACCGGTTCGCCGTGCACATCGAGTCCTTGTCGTACGAGCAACCGGTCCAACTGGAGATCTCCGTGCGTCCGTCGGAGCTGGCGGCGGTACAAGAGGCCCTGATCGAGGCCACCGGAGCCCGCGTCCAATGGGAGGGGCTGTCATGATCGACGCCATCCGCGGCCAGCTGACCGACTCCGGTGCAGAGTATGTCTGCCTCGAGACCGGCGGCATCACCTACCAGATCTTCTGTCCGACCGAAACCCTCCGCGCCTGCCTAGAAGGCACCGTGGAGCAGCTCTACACCCACCTCGTGGTGAGAGAGGACGCCATGCAGCTGTACGGGTTCCTCACCACCGAAGCCCGTGAAATCTTCCGGAAGCTCTTGAGCGTGGGTCAGGTGGGACCGAAGCTGGCCGTTCAGATCCTCTCTTCCATGCCTACCGAGACGCTGATTGAGGCCATCCGCACAAACGACGTCTCGCGTCTCACCACCATCAAGGGCATCGGTGAGAAGACGGCCCAACGGATCCTCATCGATCTGAGAGACAAGATCTCGGCAGGAACCCTGGATCGGCTGAAGCCGCTCTTCCTCTCCTCGGCAGAGGAGACGGCCCTGCGAGCGCTCACGTCGAAGGCGCTCGGATTCAGTCCACGGGAGGCACGTCAGGCGATCCTGGAATTGCGCGACCGATCGCTCGCCCCAGAAGATCTGGTTCGCGAGTCCCTGGCGCGCTTGGGGCGAGCCCGATGAGGATCCTCGGGCTGGACTACGGTCGTCGACGGTTCGGCCTGGCCGTATCGGACGAAACTGGGACACTGGCCCGACCGCTGGATCCTTACCAACGCAGCCACTCCCTGCAGCGGGACCTCGCCCACCTGTGTCGGCTCGCGGAAGGG
>CAZQHD010000026.1:0-4234 GCA_964593295.1 uncultured Thermotogae bacterium
AACATGCCCCTTCGCGCTCATCGGGGTGAGAGCGGTAATCGTCCGCGTCGTGCTGAATGGGGCGGCGGGGCGTTGCGTGTAGCCAGTGGCCCGTGATCGGACACGATCGCAATCAGCTGCACGTTGCACCTTGAACTCTGAACCTTGTGCCACGAACGACGTGTTTCGACCCTACGAACTCGGTCTTCTCCCCAGGTCCGCCTTGCACCTTGTACTACGATACGCCAAACCCTAAGGACGGCTCGGGCTTGAGGCTGAGAGGGTGGGTCTCTCCCAAGGTGAGGTGTCGGAACGCCCCCACGGCGGCGATCATCGCGGCATTGTCGGTGCACAGCGATCGGGGGGGGAACGAGACGGCGATCCCGCGCTTCTCACCAGCGACGGTCAACGCGGTGCGCAGATGCGCGTTGGCGGCGACCCCGCCGGTGACGACCAGTCGCTTGCGATGGAACCGCCGGGTGGCCTCCAGCGATTTGGTGGTGAGTACCTCCACCACGCTGGCCAGCACGGAGGCGGCGACGTCTTCGATCCGCTCGCGTGGGTTCTTCTTCAGGTGCTGAACCACGGAGGTCTTCAGCCCCGAGAAGCTGAAGTCAAAGCCGGCGGACCCCAGCATGGGGCGGGGAAACCGGACCGCCTTGGGATCACCGAGTGCCGCCAGTCGATCGATCTCGGCGCCTGCAGGATAGCCGATGCCCATCATCTTCCCGATCTTGTCCAACGCCTCGCCGGCTGCGTCATCCACGGTCATCCCCACGAGCTGGTACGTTCCGTAGCGTGGGACATCCACCAGCGACGTGTGCCCTCCGGAGACGACCAGCGCCATGAACGGGGGTTCGGCGTCCGGCTCGGCCAGGCGGTGGGCGAGAACATGGCCCTCAAGGTGATTGACGCCGATCAAGGGAATGGACAACCCGAACGCCAATCCTTTGGCGTGGGTCAGTCCCACAAGCAGGGGGCCGATCAATCCGGGACCGTAGGTTGCGGCGATGAGGGAGATCTCCTCGAAGGAGAGATCCAGTGCCTCGATTGTGTCGCGCACCAGATACGGGAGCTTGACCACATGGTTGCGTGACGCCACCTCGGGGACCACGCCTCCGTATCGGGCATGGAGATCGGCTTGTGAGTAGACTGCATTGGCTAGGACATCGAACTCGCCCCGGAGAACGGCGACCGATGTCTCGTCACAGGAGGTTTCGATGCCCAGCGTCAGAAAGTCCTGATGACGGCTACCCATCGATGAACTCCGGTCTGAGAACCCCGATGTACGGAAGGTTCCGGTACATCCCTGCATAGTCCATGCCGTAGCCGACCACGAAGGCGTCCTCGGTCAGCTCGAACCCTGCATAGTCGATGGCCGTCTCTCGCTCTCTGCGGACTGTCTTGTCGATGAGCGCGCAGACGCGGAATGACGCGGGGTTGCGAGCGGAGAAGCTGCGGCGCAGGTAATCGATGGTGTGTCCAGTGTCGATGATGTCCTCGATCAGAAGCACGTCGCGGCCCTCGATCGGCTTCTCCAGATCCTTGACGAGACGCACGGCGCCGGGCGCAGTTCCGTTGCCGTAGGACGACATGCTGATCAGGTCGTACTCCACCGGCATGGGCAGGCTCCGGGCGAGATCCACCATGAACACCATCGCGCCACGCAGCACACCGACAAGCATCAACGGACGCCGGTGTGGATCTTGGGCCAGGCCGCGCTCCGTGTAGTCGTCTGCGATCTGTTCGGCGAGCGTGCGTACACGCTGCTGCAGTACGGCCTCGGGGTAGAGAATCTGAGACATCCGATCCGCAAACTGGGGAGAATCCATGTTGCCTCCGCGTGGGGTCTTCACGATCCGACCCCGCGTCATCATCCTACGGCACGGGCCGAGAGGGGTTTTCGCTGTCTGGCTCGGTCCGCGCGCAGGTCAAGATCTCATGCCAGCCGCATGGGGGCGGCTGGCATGGATCCCAAGTATAGCCTTCCTCGATCTCCTCTCCAACCGTGGGCGTCAGGGGCTCGGCGAGTCAGTGGGCGAGGCTTGCAGGAGGCGTCGTTGCCGGCGGAGGCGGTTGGCGTTGGTGACGACGTTGATCGAGGAGAGCGCCATCGCAGCCTCGGCGATGAGCGGGTGAAGCAGGCCGAGCACGGCGAACGGAATGGCGAGTACGTTGTAGAAGAATGCCCAGAACAGGTTCTGGCGAATCTTGCGGAACGTGGCTCTCGAGAGCAGCACGGCGCGGACCAGGGCGGTCAGATCTCCTGTCACGATGGTGACATCGGCCGCCTCGATGGCGATGTCGGTCCCGGTTCCGACCGCGACGCCCACATCGGCAGCCTTGAGTGCGGGCGCGTCGTTGATTCCATCTCCCACCATGAGCACACGTGCCCTCCCTGTCTGTAGCGCACGGATGGCCTCCAGCTTCTCCGCGGGGGGCACTTCGGCGATGACGCGGGGAATTCCCGCAGCCTCGGCCACGGCGTGGGCGGTGGCGCGGCTGTCCCCGGTGAGCATGACGGTCTCCAGGCCAAGCCGGTGGAGAGACGCGATGGTGGAGGGAGCGCTTTCCTTGATCGGATCGGCTACGGCGAGCAGTCCGACCATGCCGCTGTCAGGTCGAGCGATGCCGATCACGGTCTTGGCCTCCGCGGTCAGTCGCTCCCAAGCTGTCGCCATCGGGGAGACGTCGATCTCAGACTGCTCGAGCCAGCTCCGTGTCCCGGCGACCGCTGGTTCCCCGTCGATGAGTCCGCGTACACCCTGACCGGGAAGCGCCTCGAACTCGGTGACCTCCTTCCAGGAAAGGCCGCGCTCTCGGCAGGCTTCCAGAACGGCGTGCGCAATCGGGTGTTCCGATCCGGCCTCCAACGTGGCGGCCCACTGGAGGACGTCCTCGGCAGACCCCGAGTGGGGAACGATGTCGGTGACGGCGGGCGTCCCCATGGTCAGCGTGCCTGTCTTGTCGAACACCACGATCGATGCCTCTTGAAGGGTCTGAATCGCCTCTCCGCTTCGGTACAGGATCCCCAACTCGCTGCCCACCCCGGTGCCTACCATGAGCGCGGTGGGGGTGGCAAGACCCAGCGCGCAGGGACAAGCGATGACGAGCACGGCGATGGCGGCGTACAGTGCGCCGGAGAGCGGAGTCAATCCCCCAGGGATCCACGGCAGGTAGCTTGCCGCCCACGAAGCAACCGGCTCCAGAAGCCCGGGCACGAGCAGCCAGAGAGCAAACGTGACGACGGCCAGCGCGAGGATGCTGGGAACGAACACGCGTGTCACCCGATCGGCGAACGCCTGAATCGGCACCTTCGTCATCTGTACGTTCTCCATCAGCCGAACGATCTGGGCGAGGAAGGTGTCTTCCCCGATGCCGGTGGCACGGACGTGCAGCAGGCCTCGGCCGTTGATGCTGGCCCCGATGACCGCGTCGCCCTCCTTCCGAAGAACCGGAAGAGACTCCCCGGTGACGATCGATTCGTCCACCTCGCTGTGTCCGCGAACCACCTCACCATCGGTGGGAATCTTCTCTCCGGGCCGGACGACCATAAGATCTCCCACGGCAAGCGACTGCACGGAGACGTCAACCTCCACTCCGTCCTTCAGCACACGTGCGGTCTTGGCGCCCAGCGTCAACAGCCGCTGAATGGCTTGCGAGGCGCGACCTTTGGCGGTGGCTTCGACCCAACGTCCCGTCAGGTGAATGGCCAGAATCATGGCCGACACACCGGCGTAGTTGAAGATCCTGGGCATCCATCCCAGGGTGGCTGCGATGGCGAAAACTCCCGTGAGAAACGATACGCCCACCCCCAGAGCGATGAGGCTGTCCATGGTGGGGGCGCGGTGCGCCAACGCTCGAATCCCCCCACGAAACGTCGGCCCGCCGGCCATGACGAGCGGGAGTGCAGCCAGCATGACCATCACGGTATGGAAGACAAGCGGCGTGGGCCACATCATGCCCCAGAACATCTCGGGGATCATCCACACGATGATGGGGACCGCAAAGGCCCATCCGATCCACATGCGACGAGCGGCATTGCGACGTAGCTCCTGGTCGCGGTCCAGTACATTGGAGTCGGTGTCTGCCTCCGCTGCTGGGTCTTGACGAGGCGTGTAGCCGGCGGCACGGATCGCCGAGGCCAGGACGTCAAGGTCCACGGATGAGGAGCCCCGCACAGTGACGCGCCCGAGGGCCAGGTTCACAGTAGCGGACTGCACCCCGGGAACAGCTTCGGTCGCGCGCTCCACGG
>CAZQHD010000026.1:4244-21700 GCA_964593295.1 uncultured Thermotogae bacterium
CAGCACACGTCATCCCGTCCACACGGAGCTGGATCTGGCGCAGACTCTCTGCAGACGTGGCTTGGTAGCCGGCGTCCTGGACCGCCTTCAGAACCTCATCCAAGGAGGCGGATCCGTCGTGCTGCACCTCCCCGCGAGCACCGAGTAGATCAACCGAGGCGTCGTGAACCCCGGGTAGTCCACGCAGCGCACGTTCCACGGCCTGCGCGCACGAGGCGCAATGCATGCCGTCGATCTTCACTGTGTGCTTGTTTTGTTGAGAACGCGTGTCCTCTTGCATCGACGGGCTCCTTTTCAACGCAGATCTACAGTAAGCATGCCAAGATCATCTGACGAGGCAGTGGAGATTGGTTGAAGCGGGGATGAATGCCAGAAGAGCATACAACATCCAGCTTGGGCTCAGCGATGTCGTTCGCGGGGAGCGGACGACAGTAGGGCCGGACGACGAACGGAGTGGGGACGTGGGGCTAACAACCCCCTCCACACCACCATCCTGAGAACGCGAACGCCCAGAAGGCCCAGAAGAACGACAAGAGAAGCAGGCCGATCGTGCACATTTCGCACCTCCTTAAGAAGCAGTATACAGCAAACGGCGCGGACGGGAAGCGGGGGCAAGGTTCAAGGGGAAAGGGGCAAGGAAGGCCGCGGGGATGAGTTCGTAGGGAAGAAACCGTTTGCCGTTCGTGATTCGTAGTTCGGCTGGGAGAATCATCCGATTCGGAGGGAACGCCAGTTTGTTGGGTTCGTAGAGTTCATAGGGTTCGTAGGGAAGAAACCGTTTGCCGTTCGTGATTGGTAAGTTCGGCTAGGGAGAATCAGTTCGTAGAGAAACGATCTCTCGTAGCGTCGGAGCGTGCTCCGGCGGCGGCGCCTGGGACAGGTTGAGCCAGGAAGGCCCATGCAACAAAATGGGTGAGGTGATCTGAGAATGCCACACACCCATCATGGACACGCACATGGACCCTCTCCAGGGCGCCGTATACGCGTCGCCTTCTTCCTCAACCTCAGCTTTGCCTTGTTGGAGATCGCCGGAGGCCTGTGGACCAACAGCATGGCGATCCTTGCCGATGCGCTTCACGATCTAGGCGACAGCTTGGCATTGGGCATCACTTGGCGTTTTGCCAAGGTGTCGCAGAGGAGCGGGGACGATGCGTACACATTCGGCTATCGCCGGTTCTCCCTGCTCGGAGCGATGTTCATGGGCGTCTTTCTCGTGGTCGGAGCGGTCATTGTCCTGCTCCATTCCGTGCCGCGCCTTCTTCACCCGGAGATGGCACATGCCGAAGGGATGATCCTCTTCGCGATCGTCGGTGTCCTCGTGAACGGGATCGCTGCGTGGCGCATGATCGGCGGCTCCAGCCTATCTGAGCGCGTGGTGACATGGCACTTCATCGAAGATGTCCTGGGATGGCTTGCCGTGCTCGTGGCGGCGGTTGCGATGCGAATCTGGAACCTGTATATCCTCGACCCGATTCTGTCTGTTCTGATCACTCTGTACGTGCTGTGGAACGTCGCCAAGCGGCTCAAGGAGGTGCTGATGATCCTGTTGCAGCGGGTTCCGGAGGGGCTGTCCATCGCCGATGTGGAGTCGGAGATCGCCTCTGTAGACGGCGTCCTGGGGGTCCATCACACGCACATGTGGTCGCAGGACGGTGAGCATCATGTGCTCTCCACGCACGTCGCCTGCGATCCTGAGGCGTCCGTACGAACAGCGAGCGAGCTGCGCACCGCTGTCAAGGCGAAGCTGAGCTCCCTGGGCATTCCGCATGCCACGATCGAGATCGAGCCGTGTACAGAGGAGGGCTGTTCGGATGCGTGCGACGGCTGCTATCAAGCGTAGGGTGACTGGTGCCGTCCTCCCCAAGTATAGAAGTCGGAGACGATCCCACACGACGCAGGGATCGGTTTCTCGCGACCTCAATGAACTGGGTTTTCTGCGAACCACGCAGTAAGAACTGGTTCTGCTCACGAACCGGTTCCTCCCGCAGCCTTCCTTTCACTCAGAACCCTGCACTTTGCACCTTGCACCTCCCTCCCCTCCCCCATTCGCTGTCAGTGGATGATCCGGCCGAGCCATGGCGTGAAGATCTCGATGGCTCCGTCGGGGCACATCTCTTGGCAGCAGTAGCAGCGGATGCACTGGCTGTAGTCATGAACGGGCGGAGAGGATCGCCCTGTCCCATGAAATGCGATCGCTTTGGGGCTTACAGGACAGATCTGGACGCACGTTCCGCATCGTGTGCAACGGTCGGTCACGACGTATGGTTTCGGGACCACAAGGCGTCGCGCCCAACGGCTGGCGCGCCCCGGGGTCTCCGTGGTCGAAGCAGGATGGCGGTTGACGACGAAGTCTCGTCGAATCAGTGGATCCACGGAATCTCCCACGTAGACGATGTCGCGGTGGCTGCCCAGTCCAAGCCGGGTTCCGTGAGGGACGGTGGGAACCAGTTCCGGGTCCAGATCGATGAGCCGGCAGACCGTTGCGTCCAGGGCCACGGGATCGGTGGAGAACAGCAAGACGTTCATCGGACAGGGCGATCCGTTCTGCGGACCGTTTCCTTCCATGGCAACGATGCCGTCCATGATGTAGAGCCGCGGCTTCAGAAGACGATTCAGATCGACCAGCATCTGGGCGAACAGGTCGACCATGGGAAGTCGCGCGTGGAACTCCGCCTTGAGGGGGCCTGGAATGCACCCGAACTGGTTCTTGATCGCCCCCGTGATCCGTGTGAGCCCGTGAGCCTTCAGTTTGGGCAGGGATACGAGTCCGTGGGCGTCAAGGACGCCTTCTGCAAGGGTGAACTGCTTGATCAGATGTCCTTCAGGGAAGGAGACGCTTCGCCCGCGCGTGAACTCTGCCAGCGGGAGGCCCAACTGGTGGGCAATGTCTCCGAGGCCGGATCGCTGGGCTGCGGTCTGCGGTCTTCCGAACCCTGGTGAGTCTCCGTACGTGACATTCGCCCCCACGGCCGCGAACGCGTTGGCCACCGCCCGGAAGACACTGGGGTGCGTGGTGACGCACCGCTCGGGGGCACGACCGAACAGCAGATTGGGCTTCAGGAGAATCCTCTCCCCTGGCTCGGCAAACGTCTCTGCCCCTCCGACGAGGCGTAACCCCGCCTGAACGGCGTGATCCACGGCGTCGACATCGTAGCTGTTACAGCGGACGACAGCGACTGGCTCCGACCTGCGGGCAACGATCTCCATACGACTCCCTTTCCTGGTGATCCACGGCGCCCCTGGGGAGGGCGAAAGGAGTCGCTCGCCTACTCCTTGTCTTCTGGCTTGGCCGCGGGAGACTGCACCACGACGGTGCGGCGCTTCCACGGTCGCCCCAGCAGCCAGCCGATGACGACGCCCGCTGCGAGTGTGCCGGCCAGCAACAACACGCGGGACATCTCAATCTGCCAGAACCAGAGTCGAAACGCGATCACCTCTGTGTTCTGTGCGATCAAGGTCATGGCAAGGATCAGAAGGACGATGATGATCACCGTACGCACTCTCATGAATGGACCTCCTCTCTATGTGATCACAGTCTGGCGCAAGAGCGCCCTGCAGACAAGCGGGCCCGCCGCGGATGTGGGCGCGGGGCGCCGTCTCCTGCTTTCACGCTCCACGTTCAACTCGCATCGCCTTTCACGGCAGAGAGGATATGTCGGGCCGCGTGGATGCCGGTGACGGCTGAGAAGACGATGCCACGTGAGTGACCGGATGCATCCCCTGCGACGTAGAACCCGGGCAGCGCAGTCTCCATGCCGTCACGGACATCGTATCGCGTATCGTAGAACTTGATCTCCGGCGCGTAGATCAACGTGCTGTCCGCGGCGAGCCCGGGCATGACCCGGTCGAGCCGATCGATCGCCTCTAGGACATTGACGACAATTCGCTGTGGCAACGCCATGGACAGATCGCCTGGAGTCACGGCGTTCAGACCCAGTGTCGGCGGGATGGATCGCCTGCGAATTCGATCGGCCGTGGATCGGCGGCCTTGCTGGAGATCCTTCAGGCGTTGGACGATCGGACGTCCACCGCCGATGGTCGTTGCCAGCTGCGCGATCGCCCGTCCGTACTGGGTGGTGTCCTCCACCGGATCGGTCAGCTCCATGTGTACAAGCAAGGCGAAGTTTGTGCTTTCGGACTTGTCTACGTTCTCTGCATGGCCGTTGACGAGGACAAACGACTCGTGATCCTCGCGGACGACGAACCCTCGTGGATTGGTGCAGAACGTGCGGACGCTGTCATCGTAGGTGAGGGTTCTCAAGCGGAGCTTGGCATCGTACATGACCTGCTCGATCGGTTCATAGAGCTCCGCCGGGAACTCCACGCGGACGCCGATGTCCAGAGGGCCGAACGCGGGTCCGACGCCCAGCGCTCTCGTCTGCTCCCGCAGCCAGTAGGCGCCGACGCGGCCGGGGGCCGCCACCACACGCGTCGCCTGAATCGAGTCCGACGAGGTCAGCAGGTGAAACCCGTCGGTTCGGTGGCGGATCTGCAAGACCTGGGTCTGGAGGCGGAATTCGATCCCTCGAGCGATCAGATCCCGATAGAGGGTGTCGATGACTTCGCGCACCTGACGCGTCCCGATGTGGCGTTGCCGGCCGGAGATGAACTCGACGCCGGCTTGTGAGGCAGACTGCTTGAGACGGGAGAGAGACTGAGCGTCCTCGCCCGAATACTGTGCCGGGGCGCCGCAACGCGAGAACTCCGCGTCGACCTGGGCGATCAACCGGTCCAGCTCCTCAGGAGTGCATTGCAGTGCCCGGGGATCGCCTCCGATCTTCGAGCTCAGGTTCAGCTTTCCATCGGAAAACGTGCCGGCTCCTCCCACACCCGAGGTGATGCTGGTGCGCTCTTTGGGGGGTAGGCCACTCTCCACCACCACGACGCGAAGCCCAGTTTCGGCTAGTTCCAGGGCAGAAAACAGACCCGCCGATCCGGCCCCAATCACGGCGACATCGTAGACCATGCGTTCCTCCTCTCTATAAGGAGATGAGACGTTCGCCATGCTACCCGTCGCCCAGGGAAGTTCAAGCACGAATCTCTAGGAGGGGGCCGATCTGTGCCCATGCACGACCCGCGGAGCGCTCCGGTGAGCGTGGGACAGGGAAGATAGGGAGCGAAGAGGCATGAGTCGACGCAAACTTGGGAGGTGGATGATGACGAGCGTCGACGGCCCGATTCATTGATGGCGGCGCCCGGCGTGTGTATTGATATGAAGTCGAAAATGGTGTTCAATAGAGAGCAAGTGCTTCCAGATAGACATTCTGACGCGAAAGGGGGGGTACTTATGGCGCAAAAGGAGCTACTTGACAAGATGTCCATCTATGTGCCTCAAACCAAGATTGATCAGAAACCTGTGGAACGTCTGATCAAGCTAGGCGAGAAGCGAGATCGATCGGTGAACTACCTTGTGGTCGAGGCGATCCTTCAGTATCTGGATCGGGAAGAGAACAAGAGCTAACGTCTTCATAGTCAAGCATGAGACGAGGGCCCCATCGGGGGCCCTCGTCTCATGCGCTCTTCGCCATCTCCGTTCCGCGATCCGGCGTCCCCACTGAGGCGAGAGCTTCGTCACAGTGGGGGGGATCTGCCCGGGTACGGCTTGCTAAAGATCCACGAGGACGCCTCGGTCTCGGAGAAGCTGGATCACGGCAAGGTCGGTCGTGCTCGGGGAGGCTGCGACGGGTGTGTGCCGCAGATCCACATGCACGAGGCGGGGGAACAACAGCAGCGGCCCAATGGCCGCGATCTCCGTATGGCTCAGGTTCAGCACGCGCAGCTCTCGCAACATCTGAAGCGGTTGGATCTCGCTAATCGGGTTGCCGCTCAGGTTCAACGTCTCCAGGCGAAACAGTGATTGCAGTCCGTCGATGCGGACGATGTGGTTCGCTGACAGATCCAGTTCTCGCAGATCGCGGAACGCATCGAGTGGAGAGATGTCAATCAAGCCTTGATCGGACAGGCCGAGCACGGTGACTCCCGGCATCTCGAACAGGATCTCGGGAATCCCCTCGCCGACGCGCTCCAGTCGGACGCGTCGAAGCGACGGAAGCTCAAGCAGCGGGCGCCAGTTCATGGGGGTCATGTCGGCCAGTCCGATCTCCTCAAGCTGAGGAAGAACATCGATCAGATCGATGAGGTCGTCGACCTGGAGATCCCGCAGCCAGAGGCTCACCAGTGCCGACCGATGACGAAGCGGATTCCAGTCATCGATCTGCGCAGAGATGATCTCCAGATGGGCCAGATCTTGCATGGTTCCGAGCGAGGTTAGGTTGATCTGCGACGTTGTTTCGATGCTCAGCGACCGCAGACGCGACAGCGGGTAGATCGGCGAGATGGAGCAGTCGCCGATGCAGGAGACGGCGAGCGTCTCCAGCCGCGTGAGTCTGTTGAGGGGGGCCAGTGACTCGATGGCATTGCCGTGCAGATCGAGCAGCTCTAGGGAGTACAGAGAGGCCAGCGCGGAGATGTCGACGACGCGATTCTCCCGAAGTCGGAGTCTCCGGAGCGTCGTCATCGCCGCAAGAGGAGCGAGGCTCTCCACCTGATTCCGATCGAGCGTGAGGGTGGCGAGGCTGTGGGCTCCTTCAAGCGGTCTGAGGTCAGAGATCTCGTTGTCGGACAGATGGACGGAGATGAGGTAGGGGCAGGCCTGAAGACCTTGGAGGTTCTGGATTCCACGCCCCGCAGCCTGGAGTTCGGTCAGCCACTCGATGTCGTGGTCAAGCAGCGGGCCTCGCTCGATGAAGGTGGCTTCGCGGATGGCGGCTTCTAGCTGGCTGTCAGGAAAACGAACGGTCTGCTGTGCACCTGCACCCGATGGGAGCACGGTGACGGCGAGCAGTCCGAGAACGGCGACAATCGATCTGGCATGGATCATGGCATCTCCTTCCTCCGTTGCCTACGGGGAGCATATCACAACGCGGTGACGCTGTGCGTCGGGCACGGGGAGAGCCCGGGCGGAGCTTGTCTCGGAGCCGCGCACGGCCTACTTAGGGTGGCCGGCATCCAAGGCAGCTGCGGCGGCCGCCCCGGGCTTGACGTTGTGCCCCAGGGTTCGCAGCGCGCTCTCCAGGGCACCCAACGTGGCCAGGATGTCGTTCATGGAGATGGCCCCCATGTGGCCGACGCGGAAGGAGTCGTTCTTGATCGCCGGGTGCAGGCCTCCGGCCACGACGACGCCCGCCCGCTTCATCGCGGCGAGAAGCTCTCCCAGCGCGATTCCGCGGGGTGTTCGACAGGCTGTCAGGGTGTTGGCTCGTTGCGCGGGGCCCAGAGCGACGAAGTCAAGCCCCACGGCGGTGGCGCCGGCACGAAACGCGTCGGCGAGACGCCGATGGCGGGCGAAGCGGTCCTCCATCCCTTCGGCTACGATTTGCTGCAGACTCTCGTCCAGTCCGGCGACCAGGTTCACGGCGGGTGTTCCGAAGTAGGAGGGCTTGCGTGACTCGTACGCCTGCATGACGGGAAGCCACTGTCCCCAGTCGGCGTAGTAGCTTCGCACCGGCGTGGTACGAGCACGGAACGCATCGATGGCACGGGGACTTGCCATCAACAGCGCCAGCCCGGGCGGAACGCCCAAGGCCTTCTGCGACGCGGTGAGAACGACGTCCAAACCCCAGGCTTGTTGGCGGATCTCTTCGCCGGCCAGGGAGCAGACGCCGTCGACGATGGAGAGCACCCCGTATTGCTGAGCGAGCACGCCGATCTCGCGGATCGGCATTCGAACAGACGTCGATGTGTCGACGTGTGTCACCGTGATCAGTTTGTGCTCCCCTCGACGCAGTTCGTCCTCTACCGCGTTCAGGTCCACCGCCTGGCCCAGCGGGGCGCGTAGCGTGGTGACCTTGGCTCCGTGTCGTCCCAAGAGGTCTTCGAATCGATCCCCGAAGACTCCCGTGGAGAGTACCAGGGCGCGGTCTCCCGGCTCGACGAGGTTGGCTCCGGCAAGCTCCATGGCCAGCGTGCCGGACCCGGCGATGATCATCGGTTGACCGTCCGGTGACATCCAGACCGTTCGCATGACCTCCAGGCTCCGCCCGAAGGCGTCGATGAACAGCGGATCTACGTGGCTTGGCGTCGGTGCTCCCACCGCCTGTAGAACGGCGGGCTCGAACTCCACGGGTCCAGGGATCATCAGGAGTGTTCGGTTCTTCATCGGCATGTGCTCCTTCGGCTGTCCTCCGACAGCCACGGGTGCTTGATCAAGATCGTGTGCAAGGCCTCGCGCTGCGAACCCGCAAGCTCCTGTAGCGGCGGTCGCACCGATCCTCCGTCCATGCCCAAGAACTGCATGGCTGCCTTGAGCCCCGCGACACCCCAACGGCGGGTTACGGCATCGTTGACCTCGATGAGGCTGAGCTGCACTGTGCGTGCCATCGCGTACGAACCTTCCATGGCGTGGCGGTACAGGGCGACACACTGTGCGGGGGCAATGTTGGCCACGGCGAGAACGCCACCGACCGAGCCGATCGAGAGGGCGGGCAACAGGAATCCCGCGGATCCGGCCAGAAGCTGGAACCGGTCGCCGAGCGTGTGGCGAAGCAGACCGAGCTTGACAAGATCTCCTGCGGAATCCTTGAGTCCGATGACGTTGGCGTGCTCGGCGACGGCGATGATCGTGGCCGTGTCCATGTCGATGCCTGTGCAGGCGGGCATGTTGTACAGGAGGATCGGAATCGGGGAGGCCTCGGCCACGGAGTGGAAAAACTGTGTCAAGGCATGTGCCGTCATCTGCCTCCGGTAGTAGTGCGGCGGAAGCACGAGCGCCACGTCGGCTCCCGCGTCGGCAGCACGGAGGGTAAGGCCGATCGTCTGCGCTGTGGAGGGACAGCCGGTGCCCGCGATGAGCAGGCGACGAGGAACGAGCCTCCGAACCTCCCGGATCACCTGTACCCGCTCGTCGGGATCGAGATGGACAGCCTCCCCGTTCGATCCCAGGGCGACGACCCCCCTCAGATCGAACGCCTCCAGGAAGGCCAGGTGTTCGCCCAACGCGTGAAGGTCGAGGTCCCCTGTGGAGGAGAACGGGGTGGGCAGTGGGGGAAAGATGCCGTGCAGATTGATCCCGTCGTCCATCCGGTGCCTCCATTCATGGGCGGTTCCCGTGAATCGCCGGCCGCCCTGAAGGAAGAGTAGCCGAGGAGGCGGGCGTTGTCATCCGCGTCGAAGAGAGACGATCTCTCCAATCCCCGAGCGGACAGTACTCCGCGTTCCTGTGCGCGTTCTGAGACGGCGTTCTGGGTTGACCCGAAGGCGAGATCCCGGTATGAATGTGATATGGATTACACACTTTGCCCCGGGGAAGGGGTAGAATCATGGCCTAGATTGCTCTGGAGGTGAGCGCTGTGCGTTCCAACTGGGTAAGGATTGGCTTGCTGGTTGTGGTGGTTTCTCTCTTCATGGCGGCAACGGGAGCCGCATCGACGTTGCTCGGGCCCACCTACGATCTTGGACAGGAGATCCTGTTCGAGGTTGAGGATGCGTCCACCTGGTGGTGGGGTTGGTGTTGCTACACATGTGAAGCCAGCTGGGTCCATGGCTGGAGAGTGGTCAACGCGTGTGGGGAGACGGTCTACACCGTGACGCATGAGGGACCAGTGGCTTCGAACATTTGGCAGGGTACGTGGTCTCAGCTGGACATGAACGGGGTCTCTGTGCCTGCCGGGAAGTACAGGCTCATGGTGGACACGTCCGCAGGGACCTTGTCACGGTGCTTCACGCTTCGCGATCCTTGTGCGAGCCCTTGCTGGTGGACCACCGGTTGCTGGTGCGGTACGTCGTGTACCTACGGGTGTGGAACGGCTTGCTACTGGTGCGGGTGCGAAGAGGTTCGCTCGATCCAACAGTGTGGCTGTCGTACGTCGCTGGTGTTCGTCGATCCTTGTCGGGAGACCTGGACCCCGTTCTACTGGTGGGGATGCGGTTCCTGCTGTCCGTAGCGAACAGACGGCGTTTGCCGATTGTCCCAGGAGGGAACAGGAGGAATGCTTCCTTCCGTTCCCTCCTTGGGTCTTGACGGCCACGGGCCGGCTTGGATACGCTTGGAGTTGACGCGAGGGTGGCGGAATTGGCAGACGCGCTAGCCTTAGGAGCTAGTGCCTTCGGGCGTGCGGGTTCGAGTCCCGCCCTTCGCAGTTGCGCAGGATGAGGCGTCCCCCTATAATGGCCGAGCTGTTGGCGGGTGATCGTTGGGCCTCTTGCCGGATCCGACAGGTCATCGCAAAGGCGGCGGGGAGAAGAGCGCCGCGATTGCGGGAATAGCTCAGCGGTAGAGCACTGCCTTGCCAAGGCAGGGGTCGGGAGTTCGAATCTCCTTTCCCGCTCCAAGAGCACGAATAGACGCTGGGAAGTCGACAACTACGCCGGGATGGCGGAATTGGCAGACGCAAGGGACTTAAAATCCTTTGAGGGATCTCTCTCGTGCGGGTTCGACTCCCGCTCCCGGCAGAAGACGACGCGGGGTGGAGCAATCTGGAAGCTCGTCGGGCTCATAACCCGGAGGTTGCCGGTTCGAATCCGGCCCCCGCAACCAGCGAGGAGCGAGGGCGGCGTAGCTCAACTGGTCAGAGCGCTCGGCTCATATCCGAGAGGTTCGGGGTTCGAGTCCCTGCGCCGCTACTCGTTCAGCCTGGGGGCGTAGCTCTAATCGGGAGAGCGCTGCGTTCGCATCGCAGAGGTTGGCGGTTCGAATCCGCTCGCCTCCACCAACGAAGAGAACGAGATCCCCGGGAGCCTTCTATGGCCCTGGGGATCGGTCTTTGTGCCGGAAGAAACGCGGGGATACTTGATGCGAAGAGAAGGGGTGGGGTTTCTCCTCGGATCGACGCAGTGTGACGTCTCTGCAGAGACGGGGGAGACGGAGAGACGTGCCCGTATGCAACAATGCACGGGGCCGCTCGTGCTACCAGGACACGCGGGCGGAGAGGGCCCACTCTGTGAACCCCGTGGTGTCGATCGTGATTGCGCTCGATACGGACACAGATGTCCCCAGCGCGAGCGTAACCCGCATGCTGCTCTCAGACCAATCGAAGAGCAGGCCGGTCGATGTGCTGAAGAAGGTGTGCAGCGTGAACGAGAATCCTGAGCCGTACGGTGGGATGTCGACGTCAAGGCCGATCATCTGCCAGTATTCCTGCGGGTAGTACAGGTGTCCTTTCGCGAGGGCAACGGCCTCGGGTTCGACGATCAGCCCGAAGGCGGGCGTGGTGATGACATACTCCGCTGTGTTCAGGTTGGAGATGCTGGTGAACTCAGCGCCACCCACAGCGAACCGGAACGCAATGCCGTAGACCTCCACCCCGGTGATTGCGTTCCCCTCCCGGAGAAGATGGGTGTAGATCGAGAGGCAGCCGAACTCCGTCTCCAGGGACGGGGTGAATGCATAGCTCTTTGTCTGCAATGTGTACGTGAAGGCAAAGCTCATATTGAGAGGTAGCCCAAGAAGCCGCATCAGTTTCACATCGATCTGCTGACGCTCGAACCCCAATTTGCCGAACGAGGTCACGCTGCGGAGTTCGGCAGCCCCGAACAGACAAGCGTCGAAGATGAACTCCTGCCCGGAGAACAGCGGCGGCGGCGTGTCGATCGTGGGATCTGTTAAGAAGGTCTTCAGGATCAGCGGATCACCGCTTGTGACCGTCGGTGCAGAGAATGTGATCCCGGATCGATCTGCACCGAGGAAGGTATTGCTCTCAAATCGGACGGCTCCCGGGACGATGTCTCCTGAGATACTGAGAACCCATCCGTAGTTTGCGGAATCCGTCTGGGTTGCCCCGGTCATGGCGGCATGTGCGGCCAACGTGACCATACCGAGATGAACCATCAGAGTTCCCTGTGCGTAGACGAAGACACCATCCTTGGGTTCGAACAGGATCTGTCCGTGGAACTGCACGACGGAGAGATCAGCGTCCAGAGCGAACTGCTGCCACAGCCAGCCATCAAACAGGAAATCCGAGATGCTTGAGATCTTCAGAAAACTGAGGCGGAGGCCCACATCAAGCGTAGCCTGGAAGGAGTGGAAGGGATCGGAGGATTGTGGAGAGATCCCAATCTCAGCCTCCCAGCTTCCTGTGAATCCCGGCATGGCCCAGGCCATGGTGGGGACACAGAGGGCGATGATGATACCGATCATCAGGTGTCGCGTGTTCACAGTCGTCTCCCCCTCGACGTGCAGGTCTTCGTCATCTGCAGGGTTCTGTTGTTACGGCAGCCCACAAACTAGAGCAGGTTGCGCTATGAAGGTACCCGTCTTTCGTGGGGGTCGGCGCGCTTTGCGACCTCGCGGAAGGGGAAACCGATCACCTGTGGGATCCGCGTGCGTCCTTGGACGGATTGACGGATGACGATGCATTCGATTGATCGTAGGTTCAGAACGCAGTAGTATTCAGGCATGCGTCAGTTCCTGATCCTCGGTCATACAGCATCGATTGACCCCGGGTTCACACTCAATGACCTTCCCGGCGGCGCCGGGCGAATGGACGTCCTCTGCCGCGCGATCGGCGCCACGCTGTTCCTCTCCCACGGAATCCGTCGGGATGTGAAGACGAACCTTCTCTTGCAGGGGCAGGTTCACGTGAGGATCCGTGGGGATCGGGTAAAACGGCTCAATCCGGATGAACGGTCCACGGCGGCCCTGATCAGGCACGCGTTGAAGGCCCTCTCCGGAGAGGAAGTCGAAAGCTCTCCGGGGATCACGGTGGCCCCACGATCGCTTGAGGATCTCATGGGGTCCTTCGAGGTCGAGGGTGTGACGCCGGTCGTGCTGGATGAACAGGGAACGCGGGTTGAAGACGTGACGATGCCCGAGACACCTGTGTTCATCCTCTCCGATCATCGGGACTTCTCGGAGGAGGACCGGGAGGTCCTGTTCGAGCACGTGCATGTCTCCTTGGGGCCGACGGCGCTGCACACCAGTCAGGCCATCACCATCGTCCACTACCTTCTGGACCGGCTCGAGGAGGATCGAAACGCTGACTTGGTATTGGTTCACACGGCCTTCGGGGAACCGAAGGCGCAGCTGATCAAGCACCTGCTGGAGGACTTCGATGTCCCGGTGAACGTCATGACACATGTGCCTCCTTCCATCTTCCCCATGGTGCTGGATGGTCTGGCCGAAGCTCAGATATGGGTCCGATCCCGAGACGCTGCGCGGGCGAAGCGTATCATCGCCGACTACTTCCCATCGTCGGGTCCGGATTGAAGGTTCATCTCATCCGGGGAGGCATTCTATGAGCACGCAAGAGCTGTGGAGGGCACGGCGCGAGAGGATGGTCCTGCGGGATCTTCAATCACGCGGCATTCGGGACGCGCGCGTTCTCGCGGCGATGCGTTCTGTCCCAAGACACGAGTTTGTCCCACCTGACATGCGCGAACACGCGTATGAAGACCGTCCGCTTCCCATCGGACAGGGACAGACGATCTCGCAACCGTACATGGTGGCGCGGATGACCGAGGAGCTCGGATTGGGTGGAGAGGAACACGTACTGGAGATCGGCACCGGTTCGGGGTATCAGACGGCAGTTCTTGCTGAGCTGGCAGCAGACGTGTGGACAGTGGAGCGTTCGGAGAGCCTTTCCCACGAGGCGAGGGCGGTCCTGGAGAGGCTTGGAATCACGAACGTTCATTGTGTCGTGGGTGACGGAACGGATGGATGGGCCACCGAGGCACCGTTTGACTGCATCCTGGCGACCGGAAGCTTGCCTGGACTGCCCGATCGGTTGCTCAGCCAGTTGACCGAAGACGGCCGATTTGTGGGGCCAATCGGCTCGTATGAGGTCCAGGAGCTCGTACGGATCCATCGGTGCGGCGGCGAGAACCGAGTGGAGAGGTTGATCGGCTGTCGGTTTGTTCCGTTGGTCGGTCTTGGCGGATGGTGCGAAAACCCGCCCACAGTGGACGAGAAGGGAGCTCCAAGATGATCGATCTGCGAAGCGATACGGTGACCCAGCCGACCGAGGCGATGCGACAGGCGATGGCGACGGCCGCCGTGGGCGATGATGTGTACGGCGAAGACCCCACGGTTCGTGCGCTGGAGGAGAAGACGGCGGATCTTCTCGGGAAGCAAGCAGGGCTCTTCCTGGCATCGGGAACCATGGGGAATCTCGTGGCGTTGTTGGCCCACGCCGGACGCGGCGACGAGGTGATCCTCGGAGACCTGTCGCACACGTTTCTCTACGAAGCCGGGGGGTGTGCAGCGCTGGGAGGCATCCACCCGCATACGCTGCCCAACGAACCCGACGGAACGCTGGACCTGGCGCGTATCCGACGGGCACTAAGGGATCCGGAGGATCCGCACGCCCCTCATACACGGCTCGTGGTGATCGAGAACACGCACAATCGTTGCGGAGGCATCGCGTTGACTGCGCAGTACGCTCGACGTGTGTCGTCCTTGGCGGGAGAGCACGGTCTGGCGACGCATTTGGACGGGGCGAGGTTGTTCAATGCCGCTGCGGCATTGGACTGCCCTGCGAGGAGCCTTGTAGATCCGTTCGACTCGGTGACGATCTGCCTCTCGAAGGGGCTCGGTGCCCCGGTCGGCTCCGTCCTGTGCGGCTCTTCGGGGTTCATCCGGTCTGCGCATCGGGCTCGCAAGCTGGTCGGTGGCGGGATGCGGCAGGCAGGAATCATTGCGGCTGGCGGCCTGTATGCCCTGACGCACCACCTCGATCGGCTGGCCGAGGACCACGAACACGCGCGGCAGCTGGCGCAAGGAATCGCCGAAATTCCCGGGCTTTCGTGTCCGCAGGCCACTGATCCTGCAGACGGCGCCTGGACCAACCTTGTGTACTTCACCGTGGACGGCGAGGCTGCAGGGTGCCCTGAGGTCACGGCATCGGAGCTCGTGCAGCGTCTTCAGCGGCGAGGGATCCTGTCCCATGTGCTGGGAAGCGAGGGAACGCAAATCCGTATGGCAACCCATCTCCAGATCTCCTCACAGGACATCCGGACCACGCTGAAGAACCTTCGGTTGTGCCTGAACGGGACGTAGGTCCCATCCTTCTCTGAACGACGTCAGCCGATCACGCCCTGGATGCACTACGGATCCCGGTCCTTTCCCCCTACTGTCATGACACCGGGTGGTGTGCAGGGGAACCCCAAGCACGGGGAACCTCTCATGCCCGGCTCATCGACCTGTAGAGGGGGAAACGATGAAACCGCTAGCGTCTGTCTTGATGGTGATCGGAGTGGCCGCGTCTGTCGGGATTGCGGGACCGCTCGAAATGGGCCTGGGAGCAGGTCCTTCGTTCACGTCTTTGGACTCACTCAACAACTCAATCAGCGCGCTGAACACCCTGATCGACCACCTCAACGAGGTGTTCTCTGTTCATCCCGACGTCACCGGGACGGTGCCTTCGATGCCCAGTATCGGAACGGGGCTGTCTCTATACGCCAGTGAGTACTACCGTCTCAACGATGGGTTTGCCTTCGGCGTCCATCTGGAGTATGCGAGCTCGGCCAGTGGAACAGAAGGCGCGTATCGGGGCGGGACGGTCTCCACCGTGGATCTGCAGTACAGAGCACAGGTCCTAGGGGTTGTGCTGGGCAGCGAGTTCACCTTCGTAGACCTAGGGCTCCGTCTGGGAGCTTTCGGCGGCCTGGGGTACTTCCATGCGATGGTCGATCAGCGGATTCTGTTCGAGATCCCGGAGGAGTACCCAGAGTCCATTGCCGGGGTTCCGCCCGCTGTGGAGGGGCGCTACCGTGGTGGAAGTCTGGGGTTGGAAGCCGGCCTGAATCTCTCGTATCCCATGTTGGAGTGGCTGGCCATTGGCGCACAGGTCCGGTATCGCTCAGCCAACGTTCGTGTGCTGCGAAATGCGCAAGGAGATCCGCTCGGCTTTGCCGGCGGGGAAGACGGCGACGCGCTCAGTCTGCATGGCCTTGCCGTGCAGCTCTACCTCTCGATCAGCATTGATCTCTCCCTCGACGGAGGAAAGGAGACACCCTAATGAACCGGCGGAGATGCCTCTATCTGATGGCAATGACCTGCGTGTTGGCCGTCTCGATTACTGGATGCATGACGATCCAGCCGACGAATCCCAAAGCGATGTTCACTGTGTCGACGCACCGCCAGGTGGTGCCGTTTACCGCGAGCTTCGATGCAACGCTATCCTTTGTTCCGGGCGAGAAGGACGTTTCGTACTACTGGGAGTTTGGGGATGGGGGCTCCGGCACGGGGCCGATCGTGGATCACCAGTACCAGTCGACCGGTCAGTACGTTGTGACGCTGACCGTGCTCGATGCCTCGGGACGGAAGGACGTGACCTCCATGACCGTGGAGGCGCTGAACCCCCTTCCCAAAGCCAAGTTTACCTACTCTCCGCGAAGTGTGGACGAAGGAACCTTGATCGTGGGCGCCTCTGAGTGGATCACGTTTGATGCCTCGGAATCGACGGATGATGGGGAGATCGTCTCCTACCGGTGGTACTTCGGAGACGGAAACGAGAAGGAAGGCAAGACCGTGGAGTACCGATGGCATGTCCCCGGTACGTACAACGTCGTGCTGTCCGTGACGGATGACGCGGGTGATACCGCAACCACAGTTCAGATGGTCCGGGTGGAGGGTGTCCCCGGTGGATGCTACCCGTGGGTCTGTGATGAAGACGATCCGATAGGGGGGTGTCAGTGATGCTGAGGCCAAGAGGTTGGAAGGTCACGCTGGTGGCCCTGTTGGCGCTGATGCCGATGTTGCTCTCAGGGTGTGCGTTCAAGCAGCTGCTGGATGGGATCGTCAACGAAGCTCCGCATGCGGTGATCCTCGCGTCAGCGGAGGAGGGACGTGCGCCGCTGGATGTCACGTTCGATGCTACTCGCTCGCTCGATGATGGGACGATCGTGGAGTATCGCTGGAGCTTCGGCGACCCGTCCGATCCCACCTCAGTTCACGCATCGCAAGCGACGCACACGTACACGCAACCGGGGACGTACCTAGTGCGGCTCACCGTGGTGGATGATAAGGGGGCCGTGGGCTCGCAACAGATGGCGGTGGTGGTGCACCGCGCGTTGCCGGTGGCCACTGCCTCGGTGAGCGATCTGTCCCCCTATCCGGGGGATCCTGTGACGTTCAATGCCGAAGGCTCATACGATCTTCAAGGACAGATCATCTCCTACGAATGGTACTTCGGCGATGGTGGAACCGCGTCCGGGAAATCGGTCGAGCACACGTACGTGGAGGGGGATCACACCTATCTGGTGACCTTGATCGTGACCAACGATGCCGGAGAGACCGCGCGCAGCCAACTGACGATCGAGGTGCTTCCGGGCAGCAGCCGCTGTGGATCGGGTGCAAACGACTCGTGTGGCGGCGGGACGCAGAAGCCGTTGGCGATCATCACCAGCAGTCACTTCTCCTGTGGCACACAGGGCCGTGTCGGCGACACGATTACGCTAGACGGTTCGGCGTCTCGGCCGGTGAAGGGATCGATTGTCACGTTCGAATGGGATTTCGGGGACGG
>CAZQHD010000027.1:0-7208 GCA_964593295.1 uncultured Thermotogae bacterium
CGCCTCCGGGATCTGATCGCGCTCGACGGGCTCCCGGCATCTGTCGTTGAGGAGGCCGAGGTGGAGGGGAAGTATGCCGGATACCTGGCGCAACAGGAGCGCGAAATCGAGCGGCTGCGACGCATGGAGGGCGTTCGGATTCCGCGTGAGATCGACTTCTATGCATTGGGGAACCTCTCGATCGAGGGGCGAGATCTCCTGGCCCGGGTTCGGCCGAGATCCCTCGGTCAGGCGACGCGGATCCCCGGAGTGTCCCAGGCGGACCTCTCCATGCTGGCCATTCATCTTCGACGGTGATGTCGGGATCGTCGTTTAGAAAGGATTCAGTCGCTTATACGAGACCAGCCGCGTGGCCGCCTGGCGGAAGATCGGGGCGCAGGCGGTTCCTCCCCCTGGATCGCCCACCTGTACTTCGTCGAGGACCACGAGCATCACGTACTTGGGCGCGCGCGCGGTGATGATCCCGGCGAACAACGAGGTGTACTTGCCTTCGACGTACCCACGACCGGGCAACGCCTTCTGCGCGGTGCCCGTCTTGCCGGCCATGGGGAACCCTTCCACCTCGGCATAGATTCCGGTACCGGACACGACGACGGTTCGCATGAAGTCAAGCATGACCTCCGTGGTCGATGCAGAACAGACACGGGGGGGTGGATCCGTCACCTCAGGAGGGACGGCCGGAAGCACGACGCGAGGTGTGGGGAGGGATCCGCCGGACGCTACCACGGCGATGGCACGCGCGAGCTGCACGGCGGTGACGGCGATCGACTGGCCGATCGATGCGGCGGCCAGGTCGAGAGGCGACCACTCGGCATGTGGACGTAAGATGCCCGGCTCTTCGCCCGGAAGGGCCACGCCCGAGAGCTGTCCAAACCCTAACGTGACCAAGAACTCGTGAAATCTCTCCTTGCCAAGGATCTGGGCGATACGGATCATCCCGGTGTTGATCGACATCTCGATGATCCTTCGCACGTCGGCTGGGCCGTACGAGAGGAACCCCGCATTGTGCATCGTATGGCCGGATACGGAGATCCCGGTGTTTCCGTCGAAGACGTCGGTGGGGCGAACATCGCCGCTCTCCAACGCGGCCAGCGCGGTGATGACCTTGAACACCGATCCGGGTTCGAACAGGTGGCTGACTGCCCAGTTTCTTCGTTGCTCCGGGGTGGAGGTCCAGAATCGGTTGAGGTCGTACCCTTTGTCCTGAGCCATCGCCAGAACACCGCCGGTGTGAGGGTCGAGGACGACGATTGCGCCTGCCGATGCGCGGAGGTTGGTTACACCGGCTCGGATCTCCTCTTCGCAGATAAACTGGATCTTCGCGTCGAGGGCGAGATCGAGATCCTGACCCCGCGTTCCCTCTTGAATCACTGTCGTGTCGTAGGCGCGGCCGTCGCCTCCCTCCATGACTCGGATGATCCGGGGGGTTCCGCGGAGGTGCTGTTCATAGACAAGCTCGATGCCCTCCAGTCCGACACCGTCGGTCCCGACGAACCCGATGAGGTTCGAGGCCAGTTGCCCTTGGGGATACGAGCGCTTCCACGTGTCGAGGAAGATGAGACCGTGGGCGCCTGCTTCTTGTGCTCGGATCTGGATGCGCTGTGCGACGTCGAAGTCCACCCGCCGGTCAATCCACGTGAAGTACGAGTCTCGGAGGACCTTTGCTTCCACCTCGGCGCGGGAGAGCGAGAGCTCCTCTTGCAGGATCTGCACGATCCTGTCCGGGTGTTGAGTGTGGATGCCGTCGACGGCAATGGCCATGGCCCGGACATCCACTGCGAGGACCAGACCGTTGCGATCGAGGATGGTTCCCCGCTCAGGCGGCATCTCCAGCGTTCGTTGCTGGGTGATGCGTGCTCGTTCGAGCCAGATCCGGTGTTGGAAAACTTGCAGCTGAACGAAGCGAGCGGCGATGACGGTGAGGAGCACGGCGAAGATGGCCAAGGCCACGCGTCCGCGAACGCGGCAGGCACGATCAGAGGGAGGCAGAGGGAGGAAGCCGGACATAACGAATGCTGGCGGGATCGGGTTCGACCATCCCCAGTTGATTGCGAGCGATGCGGGCGATGCGTTCGATGGAGAACGCCTCTTCGATGCGGACGGCCAACGTTCTGTTTACCGCCAGGGTGGCCTCCAACTGCTTGCGCGCTTCGGCCTGCGCCGCGGTCAGCTGCTGCAGACGATGGGCTTGCCAAAGATAGGCGAAGCACAGCCCGGCAAACAGCAACGCCAGCACCAGCAAGGGGAGCATCCCGTGTGGCGCGCTTCTTGTTCGGCCTCTCGGCCGGACCTCCCATCGATCCCTGGACCTCGGATCCATCATCAACCCCCTCGATCGAGAGGGTACCTCAAGCCGGGAGGGTCTTTGGGGACATCTGTCGCGCCGTCTCCGGCCGCACCGTTCGCATCGCAGCACGTAGCTTCGCACTGCGGGACCGCGGATTCCGGGCGATCTCCTCTTCTTGGGCGCGCAGGGGACGGGGGGTCAGGATTTGTGCCTCCGCTGTTTTGTGGCACAGACACTCCGGGAGCTCGGGCGGACAGGTACACGGATTGGCGAGGGTTCGGAAGAACCTCTTCACCAGACGGTCCTCCAGGGAGTGAAAGCTGATGACCACCAAGACTCCGCCGATCCTAAGACGGGAGAATCCCACCCTGAGGCCGGCCTGCAGGGAAGGGAGCTCCTCGTTCACTTGCATCCGAAGGGCTTGGAACGTCCGCGTGGCCGGGCTGATGCGGCCATGCTCATACCGTGAGGGCAGGACGGCGCGAAGGATGTCGGTCAGTCGATCCGTGGTTCGAATCGGCTCTTCCTCTCGGGCGGTGACGAGAGCCCGTGCAATCCGGCCGGCGTACCGCTCTTCGCCCAGTTGCTGGAGGACACGACGGATCTCGTCCTCACTGGCCGCCTGAAGCCAATCACCGGCGGAACATGGGTCGGTGCGATCCATTCTCATATCGAGCGGACCTCTGTAACGAAAGCTGAACCCGCGCTCCGGGGTGTCGATCTGAAGAGACGACACTCCGAGATCCAGTAGGATTCCGTCAACCTCCTGGATCCCATAGCTAGGAAGATGCCTGTCGAGATCGCGGAAGTTCCCGTGAAGGGCTCGAAACCTTGATCCAAAGGGAGCCAGACGTACGCGAGCGAGCTCCAGTGCGTCGAGATCGCGATCCACACCCAGCACATGCGCCGAGTCGTCCGCGCGAAGAATCGCCTCGCTGTGGCCGCCGAGTCCAACGGTGCCGTCTACGATGGTCTTGGAGGTCAGCGGTGAAAAGAGACGAACGACTTCTTGGCACAGGACCGGGTGATGCAGGGGTCGCGAAGACGGCGTCATGCGTCTAGCTCCCGGATCCTTCGATGCATCTCGTCCAGCAGCTGAAGGGCCTGCATGGGGGTCAGTTCATGGGGATCGATCGCTCGGAGTCGTTGGATGATGGGATGGTCTTCGGCGCCGAACAGAGGGACCTGCTGCGCGGCGGGATCTGATGCGGCCGAGAGGGGGGACAGTGGCGTCTCCTGAAGAAGCTGCCCGAGGATCTGCTCTGCCGCATCGGTGACGTGATCGGGCAGGCCGGCGAGGCGTGCGACATGAACGCCGTAGCTGCCTCGGGCGACGCCCTCTTCTACGCGATGCAGGAACACCACTTCGCGACCTACCTCTTTCACCGCGACATGGAGGTTCTGAACCCCGGGGACCTCGTCCGCCAGAGATGTCAGCTCCTGGTAGTGGGTCGCGAACAGGGTGTTGGCGCGCACCCGGGTGACCAGATCTCGTGCGACGGCCCACGCGATCGACACGCCGTCATACGTGCTGGTGCCTCGCCCCATCTCGTCCAAGATGATCAAGCTGCTCGACGTGGCGCGACGGAGGATGGTGGAAACCTCAAGCATCTCCATCATGAAGGTGCTGATGCCGGAGACGAGCATGTCTGAGGCACCGACGCGTGCGAACACGCGATCCACCAGGGGGAGGATGGCGTCCTGGGCCGGCACGAACGAGCCGATCTGTGCCATCAGGGCGATCAGAGCCGTTTGCCGCAGGTAGACGGACTTGCCGGCCATGTTGGGGCCGGTGAGGATGATGAGCGGCGTGTCGGCCCCCAGATGGATGTCGTTGGGCACGAACTCCTCCAACCGTTCCACCACCGGGTGACGACCGGCGCGAACGCTCAGCTGCTGCCCGTCTGAGAACCTGGGACGCACGTAGTTGTGGCGATGGGCGATCTCGGCCAAGGCCAAGGTGACGTCCAGCTCCGAGAGGGCATCTGCTTGATCCTGGAGGAGGGACATGTGCGTGGTGAGATCGGCGAGCGTCTCCTCGAACAGCGCCAACTCAAGCGCCTTGGACTGCTCCTCAGCGGCCGCGATCCGTTCCTCGAATGCCTGAAGCTCCTCAGTGACGTACCGCTCTGCGTTGGCGAGCGTCTGTCGGCGCTGGTAATGCTCGGGAACCTTCTCCTGATGGCTTTGTGTGACTTCAATGTAGTAGCCGAACACACGGTTGTGACCGACCTTCAGGGAGGGAATGCCGGTGGCTTTGCGCTCCCGGGCCTCCAACGCGGCGAGATGGGACCGAACCGTACGGACCTCGGAACGAATCGTATCCAGCTCGGGTTTGTAGTCGGGTTGAATCAGTCCTCCGTCACGTGCGTCCGCAGGCGGGGGATCGACCAGCATCCGGGCATAGGTGGAGTGCAGTCTTCCGATCTCGCGATCCTTCAGCGTATCTCGGATGGTGGCCAGCTGACCGGAGGCCTCTGCGTCGCTGAGTAGGCGCTCGATCGGAGGGATCCGACCGAGCGAGTCAAGGAGCGTCTGCAGATCGGAGGGTCGCATGCGGGAGGCCCCGAGTTTGCCCAGGAGCCGCTCGATGTCATGGACCTCGCGCACGTACGAGCGCAGCTGCTGGCGAAGGATGACGTTGCGTACCAGCTGCTCGATGGCGTCCAGGCGCTCCTCGATACGATCACGGGCGGTGAGCGGAGACAGGATCCTCCGACGAAGGCGACGTCGTCCCATGGGGGTGGCGGTGGCATCGAGCGCGTGAAGCAGAGTTGCTCGATGCGTGCCCTCGCGCAGCGGGCGAACCAGCTCAAGACTGCTGACGGTAAACGCGTCGAGGTCCATCTGATCCGATAGGGAGTACATGGTAGGCTGCCGGATGTGCGAAAGGACACTGCGCTGGGTTCTTTCGATGTAAGCAAGAATGGCGCCGGCGGCTCGCAAGGCCGCAGCGTCCTCTCCAAGGGCGAACGGGTGTTCGGAGGAGGGGGAGAACTCCTCGGCCGGGACGTGCGTCACGAAGTGGTCATCGAGGAGCGTCTCCAGTTTGCCGGCATCTCGCGATAGGAGGAGTTCGCTGGGGGCTCGTCGAGTCAGCTCATCGTGTAGTTCGTCGGCCGTTCGGGCGATCGTGCATGAGAACTCGCCGGTCGACAGATCCAAGAACGCCACACCGAACGGACCCTCCGGATCGGAGCCCTCGAGCGCGCAAAGGTAGTTGTTGGACGCGGCCTCCAACAGACCGTCGTCAAGCACCGTGCCGGGGGTGATGACGCGCACGATCTCTCGCCGCACAAGGCCCTTGGCCTGCTTGGGGTCCTCTACTTGCTGACAGACGGCGACCTTGTGCCCTCGCTGCAGTAGCTGCTGAATGTACGCCTCCCCACGGCGGATCGGAACGCCAGCCATCGGGTGACCGTTCCTCGAAGTGAGGACGATGTCAAGTTCCCGTGCAACCGTCTCGGCGTCCTCGAAAAACGTCTCGTAGAAGTCGCCGAGGTGGAACAGAAGAATGGCGTCGGATGCCTCTGCCTTGAACCGCCAGTACTGCTTCATCATCGGCGTCTGTTTGGATCCGTCGTGCATGGGGTCAGTATACGACGAGCGGGAAGTCAAGTCCTGTATGCGGCCCCGATCCTGTGCCGAGGCAGACGGTTGGGTGTTCGCAGGTTGTCGAGAGGGGCTACCGCGCGTTTCACCCTCTTGACAAGGGGGTTGTATGTGAGATATATTGGTCCACAACATACGATGAGGTCCTGAAAAAGGCAAACCATCTGCAAGGGTGGGACGCAAAGCCGACGGGCCTAGCGAACGGAGGTTCGCGAGGCGGCCGGGTTGCCAGGGAGTACTCTGGGAACCCGGTCGCCCTTTTCTTGATCGGGAGAGGAACGAAGGATGCAAACGACGATCTACTACAACAAAGAGGACGCTTACCTGATCAGTAAGGTGGATGCCAAGAGCCGATGCGAGCGAAAGAGCCGCAGCGCCGTCATCCTCTCAATCCTTGAAGACTACTTTGAGAAGGACAAGCGCCTCGGCGAAATCCTTGTGGATCTGGGCGTGCTCGCGCAAAAGGATCTCTCCAAAGGGCTTGATCTTCAGCGGACCCAGTTCGCCGACAAGCTGTTGGGAGACATTCTTCTGGAAGAGGCATACGTGACCCGGGAAGCTGTAGAGCGCGCGCTCATGATTCAGGATCGTGGTCGAGACGCCACAGATGCTGTATAGTACGATGATCAACCGGGACCGGACTCCGGTCGAATCCATGGATACCACGTCCGAGAAGAGCAAACCATCCGTGAGGATGGGACGCAAAGCCACGGGCCTCCTGCAGGTCGCCAGGCTACCGAAGCGTGCACTTGAGCGAGGTAGCTATGGCACACAATCTGGACGGTAGTTCACCAAGAAGGTACAGAAGGCTTCGGCGGGTCTTCGCGGCCACAGCTGTAGGGCTGTTACTCCTTTTGGGCGTGGGCGTTGCGGCTTTTGGGGTCGTAGATCCATGCAGTCAGTACTCAATCACCTTTCTCGACGCGGTCTTTGATGGCACAAACACGACGTTCCGGTATCAGGTCTGCTCCAACGGCAGCCCCGCGATCAGCCACTGGGTGATCGGCCTCGATACGTGTGGTACGTGTTCGGACGTGGTGGGGGCAAGCCACGCGTACTCGTGCGGCACGGATCCGACGACCGAACTGTTCGGCGTGAAGTTCGATCAGGGGTTCAGTACCTCAGAGTGCCGAGAGTACTGGATCAAGCTTTCGGGCAACTGGTCCACGGAGCTTGTGAATGCGGCCGTCAAGGCAGGCAGGAACCACTGTTACTACATGGTCGAGGGTCCCGGGTGTCCGGGGGTCGTCGATCACACGCTGACGGTGCTTTATCAGTACGAGGACACGAGCGAAGCGGCGCCGACGTA
>CAZQHD010000027.1:7308-21313 GCA_964593295.1 uncultured Thermotogae bacterium
GGTGGTGTACACGCCGATCGATTACACGCTGACGGTGCTTTATCAGTACGAGGACACGAGCGAAGCGGCGCCGACGTACACGGAGACATTGAATGTGGACGATGCGTACTCGGTGAGCTCGCCGGAGATTGCGGGGTACACGGCGGATCAGCTGGTGGTTGAGGGGACGATGCCGGCGGACGACGTGACGGTGACGGTGGTGTACACGCCGATCGATTACACGCTGACGGTGCTTTATCAGTACGAGGACGGGACGACAGCCGCTCCGACGTACATCGCGTTCGTCAACGAGGGAGAGGAGTACGGTGTCGAGTCTCCTCAGGTCGAGGGGCACACCCCAGATCTGACAATCGTCTCCGGGACGATGCCGACCGAGGATGTTCAGGTCACCGTCATCTATGCCGGCACCGATGGCGGCGGAGGAGGAGCAGCGGAGTGCGCGGGCCGCGTGATCATCTCCGAGATTGCCTGGGCGGGCACGGCGGCGGATCGGGATCACCAATGGATTGAGTTGCGTAACCTCGGATCCGAGCCCGTGGATGTCACAGGCTGGAGTCTGCGTTGGCGCAAGAAGCAGCCTGTGGAGCCGGAAGACTACGAGTGGAAGGTCGTTCCGTTGGCGGGCGTGCTTGAGGGAGCCTACATGACCGCATGCGAGTGGGATGAACGGGAGGTCGAGGAGCCGACGGTCGAGTTCACCCGACGGGATGTCGACGAACTGTCGTGGGAGGTCGTGACGCGATGGGAAGACGACGAGAGTTACCTCTCAATCCAGCGCAAGAGCGATCGGGCGATCAGCAACATCGATGCCGACATTCTGTTCGACGAGGTGTACCCGTACCGGATGCCCCTGTCGTTTGAGGGCGATGTTGTGGAGCTGCTCGATGCGGGCGGGCAGATTGTGGACACGGCCAACGCATTCCCCAGCGACGTGCCCGACTGGCCGGCGGGGGAGCTCGTCACGTACGGAACCATGGAGCGAACGGATCCGCTGGGTCCGGATGCGCCCTACAACTGGCACACGAACGTAGGCGTTCTCACGCGTGGCCGAGACATGACCGGGCGTCCTCTTGTAGCTTCGGCCAGTCTCGTGAACTCTGAGATCCTTCGGGAGATCGATGTGTTCGCCCAGCTCAACACGGTGGACGTGAGCGCCGGGGCGCAGCTGCAGGTCGGTCTCGATCCGACCGATGCCCCCACCTGGCAGCCCGGTTGGCCATGGGTGCGGCTGACGCAGTTCGATGAGAACGGCGAGGTCATCGTGCATCGTGAGCCTTCCCACACACTCACCGGGGTGGACGCGGACGGGACGCGTTGGATCCTCATCGAGACAGAAGGGCTTTCGATCGGGGACTACCTGTTCTGGGTTGCGTTGGACGAGGGCAAGACAGTCCTCGTTCCGGTCCGGATTCTGTCGTTGACGGGCGCGTAGAGAGGTGCAGCTCACCGAGGGACACTCGGTGGGCCGCCTCTTGGGCAAATTGCGTCCCGTGCGAGGGATACCGTATCATCCGTCCTATGAACGCATCGGAGTCTTGCGAACCCACCGTGCTGACGGTGGAGTCCCTGCGTGGGATCCTGCTGGCGGGGGCCCATCGCGTGATCTCCCATCGGGATCATCTGGACCGGATCAACGTGTTCCCTGTTCCGGACAGAGACACGGGGACCAATCTCGCGTTGACGATGCGGGCGGTTATCCGTGCTTTGCAGAACCCGTTGCCGTCGATGGCGGCGGTGAGCGCCACGGCCGCCAAGGGAGCGTTGCTGGGGGCGCAGGGGAACTCAGGCGTGATCTTCGCCCAGTTCTTTCAGGGGCTGCGAGAGGAGATCTCGGATCCGCTGCAGCTTTCGATGCAACGATTCGCGGAGGCGCTGCGCTGCGCCGCGACACGTGCGCACGAAGCACTGGCGAAGCCGCGAGAGGGGACGATCCTGACGGTGATCAGCGATGTGGCGGAGTCTGCCTTGCGGCACGCGGATCGTCTTCCGGGGTTCCGATCCTTGCTCGATGAGGCGCTCCGCGTGGCGCATCGATCGCTTCAGAAGACCACCGACTGCCTAGCAGAGCTGAAGCGTGCAGGGGTTGTGGACGCCGGCGCCCTTGGATTCGTGCACTTCCTGGAGGGGGTGCGTGACTTCTTCTGCGCTGAAGGAGCTGATCAGTCGGATCCCTCGTTGCCGAAGATCGAGGAGGAGGAGGTAGAACCTTCTGATCCGGGACCTGTGCGCTGGAGCTTCCGTTACTGCACAGAGGCGGTGGTCTGGGGGACGGACATCGACCGGCACGAGGTCATGGAACGGCTGCAGACCTTGGGCGATTCCGTGGTGGTCGCCGGAGACCGTGAGGAGATTCACGCGCACGTACACACCAACGTGCCTGCGTACGTGTTGGCGTTGCTCTCGCAGTACGGGACTGTGGCGTCGCAGAAGGTCGAAGATATGTTGGAGAGTGTGGGCGTGCGCTTGCAGCCCCAGGAGAACGCCGATCGATCGGGGATTGCGTTGGTCACGGACTCGGTATGCGACCTGCCGATGGCGTTCCTCACGGACCGGAGGATCCACGTGGTTCCGGTTCGACTGGTGTTCGGAGACGATGCGCTTCGAGACCGAGTGGATCTTGCGCCGGACGAGTTCTACCGGAGGCTTCAGTCCGAGACAACCCTGCCGAAAACCTCGCAACCCAGTCCGGATGACTTCATCGCCCTGTACCGTCATCTGGCGGGTACCCATGCCGCCATCCTGTCCATCCACATCTCCGCGGAGCTCTCGGGAACCCACCAGTCCGCGCTATCCGCGGCCAGGAAGGTATCCGAAGAAACCGGTGTTCCTATCGCCGTGATCGACAGTCGGTCCGCCTCGTGTGCCGAAGGGCTTGTCATGTGGTCGGCGGCCGAGGCTGTACGCGCCGGCTTGTCTGCGGCGAAGTGTACGGCGATTGCTCAGACCGTCGCAGACGAGCTGCAGGTGTTCGTCTTCGTTCCTACGGTGGAGTACTTCGTTCGCGGCGGGCGGCTCTCGCCGTTGCAGGGAACGATTGCCCATCTCCTGCATCTTCTTCCTGTCTTGACGTCGGAGGACGGAAAACTTGTCCCCGCGTCGAAGGCGCTAGGCCAGCGGCATGCCCGTGCCGTGGTCCTGCGCAAGGTGATGGCCGCGGCGCGGGCGGCGAGCCAACCGCTGTTCGTCGTGGGGCACAGTGCAGCCCCTGATCTGGCTGCTTCGGTTCGCATGCAGATTCTTCAGCGGATGCCCCATGCAGAGGTCTGGGTCACCGACACGGCGCCCGCCATCGGAGCTCACTCCGGGCCCGGCGGGTTCGCGGTGGCGGTACTGGATAGAGACGCTGTCCGGCGGCAGATTCTATCGGCAGAGGAACCTTCATTGTGATCCTGGCGGCGGTGCTGCTGCTGTCCTATCTGCTGGGCGCGTTCCCGGCGTCGGTCATCTATGGAAAACTCCTCCGGGGAACGGATGTCCGTCAGCACGGTTCCGGCAACGCAGGAGGAACCAACGCGTGGCGCGTGTTGGGTTGGCGCATTGGAGTGCCCGTGATCGTGACGGATCTCGCCAAGGGGGCGGTGGCTGCAGGGGTGTTCCCTCGTCTGGCTTCAGGGATCGAGTCGCCCGATCCAGGGACAATCGCGCTGTTGTGCGGCTTGCTGGCGGTGATCGGGCACGTCTTCCCAATCTACACCCGATTCCGCGGTGGGAAGGGTGTGGCCACCGGGGCCGGCGTGGTGCTTGCTGTGGCTCCGTTGCCTGCGGCGCTGGCACTGGGCGTCTTCTCGATCACGGTGATCCTCTCTGGGTATGTGTCGCTGGCGTCTGTATCGGCCGCGCTCAGCCTCCCGCTGTCCGCGTTTCTGATCGACCGGCTGTCACAGATCGAGATCTCGGGTCTGGTTCAGGGGCTGACGTTGGGGCTTGCGCTGTTCATCGTCTATACGCACCGATCGAACCTGAAACGCTTGATTCGGGGGAAGGAGAACCGGTTCGAACGCCTTCAGCTCTGGAAGCGCCTTGCGTGGATCCGTCGAACGCGGGCGGATCGCTAGACCTGGTCAGGAATGGATCAGGATCTGCCGGGGTGATACAATCGGGCGAACGACGAAGGAGCTGCGATGGAAAAAGAGCCACCGAGAGATCCGCGAAACAGAAACCTGCGCAACATTGCCTTCGTCACGATCGTCGTTGTCCTGGGCCTGGTCCTTCTTCAGTCGCTCGTCGGATCCGACGGCGCCCATGAGGAGATCGCGTACAGCCAGTTCCGGGATCTTGTCGTCGCGGGGCGAGTGGCGGAAGTGGTCGTCAAGGACAACGTTGCCCGGGCAGTGCTGATCGATGGCGTGGCGGTGTCCACGCGGCTTCCAGAGGACGGCTCGACCTATCAGGAACTACTGGATGAGCATGTTCCCGCGGTTCGGTTCGAGGCGCCCTCCAATAGTGGGATTCTCATGTCGATCCTTCTCTCGTTCCTGCCCATTCTTCTTCTCATCGGTGTCTGGATCTACATCATGCGTCGGACGCAATCCGGGGGCGGTGCATTGACGTTCGGACAGTCCAAGGCGAAGCTGTTTCGTCCTGAGTCCTCCGAGGTGACGTTCCGAGACGTGGCGGGGATCGAGGAAGTCACCGAGGAGGTTGAGGAGATCGTCGACTACCTCAAGGATCAGCGGCGGTTCTCTCGTCTCGGGGCAGAGATTCCCAAGGGAGTGCTTCTGGTGGGCGCGCCGGGAACGGGCAAGACCCTGCTGGCCAAGGCGATCGCCGGCGAAGCGAAGGTTCCATTCTTCTCGATCAGTGGGTCGGACTTCGTCGAGATGTTCGTGGGAGTGGGAGCGGCGCGTGTTCGCGACATGTTCGAGAAGGCCAAGGCGAGCGCTCCCTGTATCATCTTCATCGATGAAATCGATGCGGTGGGAAGAAAGCGCGGCGCCGGACTGGGCGGAGGACACGACGAACGAGAGCAGACGCTGAACCAACTGCTCGCCGAGATGGATGGGTTTCAGCCGAACAAAGGGATCATCCTCCTGGCGGCGACCAACCGTCCGGATGTATTGGACCCTGCGCTTCTTCGGCCGGGACGGTTCGACCGAACGATCACGGTTCCGTATCCAACCATGCGGGGGCGTGTCGAGATCCTGAAAGTCCATCTGCGGACCCGCGCGGTGGGGGAGGATGTGGATCCCGAGGTGTTGGCGCGCAAGGCGCGAGGATTCTCGGGCGCAGACCTGAGGAACCTATGCAATGAGGCGGCGCTTCTGGCGGCGCGAGAAGACAAGTCCACCATCGAGATGGTGGACTTCGAGGAAGCAACCGACCGTCTCTCCTTGGGGCTCAAACGCCGGAGCATGGTCCCGACCGATAAGGAAAAGCGCATGGTCGCTTACCACGAGAGCGGACATGCGCTGGTGGGGCATGTCCTCAGTGGCGATGAGTACTACGTCCACAAGATCACGATCCTGCCGCGGACGGCTGGAACCCTGGGATTTGTGGATTCGCTCGAGGTGGAGGAGCGGTTCATCCACACAGAGCAGGAGTTCCGAAACCGCCTCGTGGTCGGGTTGGCGGGGCGAGCTGCGGAAGAGGTAGTGTTTGAGGAGTTCGGCTCCGGATCCAGTGGGGATCTTCGCACGGCCACCCGTCTGGCCACGGAGATGGTCATCAACTGGGGAATGAACCACGAGTTGGGGCCGATCAGCCTGGGGCGGGAACACGCTGATGTTTTCCTGGGAGAGGAGATCGTCCGTCGCAACGAACACTCCGAAGAGCTCTCTCGGCTTGCTGATCAGGAGATCCGGTCTCTGCTCACCAATGCATATCAGAAGGCGAAGGCGATTCTGGTCCAGCACCGCGACGCCTTGGATCAACTGGCAGCAGAGGTCCTGAAGCGAGAGGAGATCGCCGGCGGAGATCTCACGGAGCTTCTGCGACAGCTCGTTCCCACGCCGGCCATCGGGTGATCGGCCAGCCCAGAGATGGTTCTACTCGGGGCGGGCCTCAGGGCTAGGGCTCCGATTGCGATCCTCGGGTCCGCCCCGGCAGCGTGGAGACGAACCGCCAGAGTGGAGTGAATCGCACGAAGAGACCGTACATGAGGAGCCCCGCGGCGGTGGGGGCAAAGACGGCCGTGGCCGGCGTCGGACTCGGAAGTAGCGTGCGGATCGACCATACTACGATCAAGAGCAGCCCGCTTCCCGCTACGATCCAGCCGAGCCACTGGAGAGCGCTCCGCGAAGCCCCGCGCTTCCACAGCAATCCACCAGCCAGGAGGGCTGCATTTCCGACGCCGGCGATCGAGGTGGCGAGGGCTAATCCAGCCTCGCGCAAGGTGGAGACAAGGACAAGATCCAGCACGATGTTCACCGAGGCGGCCACTGCGGAGGCGATCAGGGGGAAGACGGGCCGACCTCGTGCGTAGGCGGCGCGAGTCAACACGTACACCCATCCGTACGGGACCAACCCGATGGCATAAAACGAGAGGGCACGTGCGGTTCGGAGGGTGCTGTCCGGGGAGAACGATCCATGCTCGAACAGCAGCCGGACGATATCTGGGCCGAGCACGATCAATCCGACCATGGCCGGGAGGAGCACCAGGGCGCTGGCCACCACACCATCATCGATGAACCGGAAGAACTCCCGTTCACGGCGATTCGACCAGGCTGCAGAGAGTCGAGGCAGCAGTGCCGTGGCTACACTGACGGCGAGCACCCCGAGCGGGAGCTGGAACAGTCGCATTGCGTACTGAAGCGCAGAGATTCCGCCATCGCCTAGGTAGGAGGCGAGCTTATTGTCTACAAGCAGGTTCACCTCGGTGACGGCCAGGGTCAGCACGGCAGGGGCCATCAGCTGCGCCATGGATCGGATGCCCGGATGCAGGGGCAGAAGACGAAACCGGAAGCGGAACCCCATGTTTGCCAGGGCGGGAAGCTGAACCCCCAGCTGTAGCGTTCCTCCAAGGAGGACGCCGATCCCGACGCCCAGAATGGGAGGATCGGTGTGCGCAGCGAGCAAGAGAATGCCCAACAGCATGCCCAGGTTGAACCCCACGGGAGAGACGGACGCGGAGAAGAAGCGATGGTGTGCATGCAGGATCCCCATCACCAACGCCGCGAGGCCGATGATCCCGATGAACGGAAAGACAATCTGTGTTAGTCGAACGCAGAGAGCCAGTTTCTCCGGGTCGAAGCCGCTGGCCAGAAACGGGACATAGTAGGGTGCTGACACAATGCCGACCGCAATCAATGCGGGGAAGAGAAGGACGAGCCATGAGATCAGGTTGGATGCGAAGCGATCCGCGTCCGACCGATCACCCGAATGGCTCTGAAGCCCGGTATAGACCGGAACCATGGCGGTGGAGAGCGCTCCCTCTGCCAACAGTTGACGAAGGAAGTGGGGTACGAAGAAGGCGATCAGGAATGCATCGTAGGCGGCAGAGGTGCCGAACCGGTGCGCAAGGGCCACGTCGCGAAAGAGCCCCAGCAGGCGTGATACGGACGTGGCCGCGGCCATGATCAGAACGTCTCTGGCCCAACGGTTCATGGAGTCAGGGGGACGAGGGCCAGGCAGAGCGAAGTTGAGGCATTCGGATCCCCGAGATGGACAGAACCGTGGGGCGTGGCGTAGGAGAGGACTCCCGGGCTGCCGGTTGACAACAGCACGGCGTCTTTCACTGCGGTGGGCAAGGCCTGCAATACCTCCCAGATAGTACACAGGGCGAGTAAGGCCATCTCCGGGTTGCGATCGAGCGTGAGGAAGTACAGCCCGCCCTGCCAATCGAACGCGACCAACGATGCGTGCGGGACCTCGATGTGTGCGGGGGCTGCGCCGTCATCCCATGTGTCCTCACCGTTCTTCATCAACTGGGGACCGGCGGAGATCACGTGGCGGTAGGTCTCGCGGGACACGGAGAGCCTACCGGTCAAGGCGACCGGGTCTCCGAGCTGAACCGAATCGATCCGATTCGCGGCATCGCCGCTGGCGACGATCATCATGGCGGAGATGTCTCTGGACACGAACGGTCCTCGATACACAGAGACGACCCGGTCTTCACGGACCTTCACGACAACGAACGAACCAGTGGATCCTTCGGCGATTGTCCCTGTGTACCCCGGGGCGTAGGCCACGATCTCCCCGTACGCCATCGGGCGGTTCACCCCGTCCAATGGGATATGCTGGGTTGCGTGCCGAACGTGGGCCTCGGAGGGGGAGGAGAGGAGGCTCCAACGGCCGAACAGATCGATGGCCAGGAGAGTGTCAGGCGCTTGGGATACTTGGTACGGGACGCCTTGAACGATCAGGCAACCTGCTGTTGGGCCTGTCTCCTCGTCCACGGAGTCGAGGGAGATCCCCGCGATCGCACCGTGGTCAACGAGGAGCGTTCCCAAGGGCTGTTCATTAAGATACTCAGCAGCGCTCGAGAGGAGGGGCTGCAGTTGATGGCTCTGGCGCCATGCTTCGACATGAACTGCGCGAACCTGACAGTCACCGTCGCTCCATTGCCAGTCATGCGCGGTCACGCCTTCTGCGTGAACGGTGGATTTCTCGAAAGAGTGCTCCGCCAGCCGAAGTGTCCACCCATACCCATCGTCTCGCTCGATGCTCTCCGTGCCCCAGATGCTTCCGCGCTGAACTCGGAGGGTGAGTTCGACACCCCGCTGCGTACCCACGAGGATGGACTCCTGCACCCCTGCCTCGCCCACTTGGATGTGTTGAGCGACGCCCCGGAGTTCGGCGTTCGGCCAGCAGAGATGCAGGATTTCCGAGTCTCCCTGGGTGGATCGGGTCTCCGTGTGTGCCGAGAAGCGGGTCAGACGAACCGTGACGTGCTCGGGGGAGATCTCTAGGTCGACGAGGAGACTCGGCGATGTGGCAATGTAGAGACTCTCGCCGATGCGGTACACCTCCCCGTCAGCGAACCCGAGGATCCACTCGATCGGTGCGTACAGTGTGCCATGAAGGGTACGCAGCTGGTCCACAGAGACCGTATGCTGCACTCCAGGGCCGCGAACGGTGAGCCTGTGGTTCTCCAAGACAATCTTCAGCCCCAACCTGATGGCCACGGGTTCAATCGGCACGAGCCACACATCCCCCTCCACAACATGCGGTGGAGAAAGAGAAAGGGGCTTCTCGTCCAGATAGAGAAGCCCTTCCTGGGCGCACGCTCCCGTCGCGAGCAGACAAAGAAAGACGACGAGCGCTCCCCCCCTACCCCCGGTGCGCATCTGCGCTACTCCTCCTTTGCCCCCTCCTCGTTCACCTGAACACGGATCTCCACGGAGATGTCCTTGTAGATGGCGACGGTGATGGCGTGAGGGCCGAGGGTCTCGATTGGCGCTGTGAGGTGCACGCGGGATGCCTCGATATGCTCCCCGGTCTTCTCCTCGATCTGGGCGACGATATCCTCGGGGCGCACAGACCCATACAGACGGTCGTCGTCGTGGGCTTTGCGCTCGAACACGAACAGCTGATCTGCCAGCTTGTCCCGCAGCAGGACCGCCCTCTCCTCCCGCTTGAGCATCTCGGCCTCATGGGCGGCGCGTGCCTTGGCAAACCGAGCCACGTTGTGGTCCGTCGGTTCCACCGCCAGTCCGCGAGGCAACAGGTAGTTTCTCGCGTATCCGTCCGCCACCACAACAACCTCGCCAACGTGGCCCAAGCGGTCCACGGTTTCTGTCAGCAATACCTTAGCGATCGTGATCACCCCTGTCTTTGCACCCCGACATTGTAGAAAGCAGGCTCGGCCAGGTCAAACTCCTTTGGGAAAGATGTTCTCTGCGGGCGTGATATACTGAAAGGAACGATGAGAGGGGGGCGAACCGTGCAACGAGAAAGAGAACGCGTGCTTGTGATGGGGATTCTCAACATCACCCCGGACTCCTTCTCCGACGGTGGGCGCTGGCGGACGACCGACGAGGCGGTGGCCGGAGGTCTGGCCATGCTCGAAGCCGGCGCGGACCTTCTGGATATCGGTGGGGAGTCGAGCCGTCCGGGGGCTGCTCCGGTCTGCTTGCAGGAGGAGACGGACAGAGTTCTGCCGATCCTTCAGAGGCTTCGGAAGGAGACGCGCTGTGGTCTCTCGGTGGATACCACGAAGGCCGGGGTAGCCAAGGCGGCACTGGCTGAAGGCGCCACCATGATCAACGACATCAGCGCACTGCGCGCCGAGGCGAGCATGGCTCGCGTAGTCTGCGAGGCAGGAGCCGGCATCGTGTTGATGCATATGAAGGGAACGCCGCGGACCATGCAGCAGGCGCCGACATATGGGGATGTCGTGCAGGAGGTGTTCCAGTTCTTGCTTGATCGGGCAGCCTATGCCCAGGCCATGGGGATTTCGAGCGCGCGCATCGTCCTGGATCCTGGGATCGGATTCGGGAAGTCCCTCGACCACAACCTGGCTCTGCTCCGCGGGCTTCCCAACTTGTGCTCGTGCGGATATCCTGTCATGGTCGGCGTGTCGCGCAAGTCGTTCCTCGGGAAGATCCTGAACGTTCCCGTGGAGGAACGTCTGGAGGCAACGATTGCCGCCAATACAGTTGCGGTACTCCATGGAGCATCCATCATCCGCGTCCACGACGTGAAGGAGGCAAGGCGAGCGGCTGACGTTGCCGTCTGCCTGAGACCATGAGATTCGAAGTTGGCCGATTCACCGCATCTCCGGGACGACGCTTCCCCGTCGACCTCGTCTTGACTGCTTTCTCAGAGCCAGGAATGTGTCGGGAGATTCACATGAGTGGAGAGGCGTTCGTGCAGCTGGGAACCGTTTACTTCGACACGGAGATTCGGGCACGGGAGATGCGTCCATGCCGTCGGTGTATGGCTCCGGTGGACGTGGTTACGGTTTTCTCCGAGCCGTTCGAACTCGACATTCCTCCGGGGGGCGACTCGGTGGACCCTCTTCCGACCGTTCTTCAGATGATCGATGCGGTTCGCGATCCTCATGTCCTCTGCCGCTCGTCCTGCAGAGGGCTCTGTCCCCATTGTGGAGCCGACCGAAACCAGGATCCGGAGCATCGGTGTCCGGAGGCAGAAGATGACCGTAGAACCCTTCGGGACCTCATGACATGACTAATCGTCTTGTGGCCATCGGATTCGACCCGGGGCTGGCGACCACCGGATACGGTGTCGTGTGTGACGGACTGCGTGGATGGGAAGCGGTGGCCGGAGGGATCATCGAGACCCGAACGGGCACACCACGAGCCGAACGTCTTCGCATCCTACATCAGGAAGCTCGCTTGTTGATCGAGACGCATGCGCCCATCGGGGTGGCGGTGGAGGAAGTGTTCTTCGCTACGAATGCGCAGACAGCGATGCGAACCGCGGAGGCACGCGGCGTTCTCCTGATGGCTTCAGACGCCGTTCCTGTCCGCGGGTACACGCCGCTGCAGGTCAAGAAGCGAGTGACCGGATACGGGAAGGCAAGCAAGTCGCAGGTCCAGGCGATGGTGCAGCGTCTCCTGAACCTCCCGACGAAGCCTCGTCCGGATGACGTGGCGGATGCACTTGCGTTGGCCCTCTGCTATCTACTGGAGGAGAAGGGAGTGAGTCCGCGGGCCGATGTCTACCTATGAGGAGCTTCTAAGCCTTCCATCGCCTCTGGATCCGCAACGGCTCTTGCTGATTGACGGACACTCGTTGGCGTATCGTGCGTACTACGGCATGCCTCAGCTGACATCGCAGCAGGGAACGCCCGTGGGTGCGGTGTACGGCTTCTGGCGGGCCATCCTGGCGATGATGCGACGGTATCCTTGTCTCCACATGGCGGTGGCGTTCGATGCCGGCGGTCGGACGTTTCGAGACGATCTCTTCGAGGCGTACAAGGCCAATCGGAGCCCGATGCCCGAAGAGCTGCACGTCCAGATTCCGCTGATCGGACAGCTGCTGGAGCAGTTGGGCGTTCCCGTGTTTTCGCAGCTGGGTGTGGAGGCGGATGATGTGATCGCCTCGCTGGTCAGTCAGTCTGCGCAACGGGGCCTCCGGTGCTTGATCGTCAGCTCCGACAAGGATCTGGCGCAACTTGTAGACGAGCGAGTTGCGTTGCTGAGACCGTCCGGGCGCGGCGCCCCCGACTCTCTTCAGCTGTTTGACGCAGACGCTGTGAAGGAGAAGTACGGAGTTCCTCCAGAGCGCATCGTGGATCTGCTGTCCTTGGTGGGAGACAGCTCGGACAACATCCCCGGGATTCCCGGCGTTGGGGAGAAGACGGCTCTGAAGCTACTGCAGCAGTTCGGCACACTGGAGGAGGTCCTCGCTTCGGTGGATCGGGTCAGCAACCGACGGATCGCGGACCATCTGACCACACACGCTGACAAGGCGCGACTGGCTCGTGAGTTGATCCGGCTCCGTGAGGATCTGGACGTAGGAGACGTGGTGAGCGTGTGCCGGCTCAGAGGGAGCAACCCGGAGGGGCTGTCCGCGTTGTTCTCGGAGCTGGGATTCATTGAGGCGCTCGACGTGCTGAGGCTGGGCGCTCAAGTTTCCCCACCCGCGCCCCCGGCGGCGACGCACGATGCGGAGTATACCACCGTCCTGAGCCAGGATGGGCTGAGGGACGCACTGGAGGAGATGCAGCGCTGCTCGTCGCTCTCGGTGGACCTGGAGACCACCGGACGGGATCCTCATACGGCAGAGATTGTGGGGATCGCGCTCTCTCCGTGCCCGCTGCGAGGCTACTACATTCCGGTGGGGCATCGTACCCTCGATGCCCCAGATCAGATGGAGCTGGCGGGGGTTCTGGACTCGCTTCGTCCGATCCTGGAAGCTGAGTCGCCCGAGATCATCGGACAGAACCTCAAGTACGATCTGATCCTGCTCCGTCGACACGGCGTGCATCCGCGGCGGATACGTTTCGACGCCATGATCGCCTCCCATCTAACGCAGCCGGAAGAGCGACGCCATAACCTGGAACGGATTGTCGGCTCCGTCCTGGGCCATACCATGACGCGATACGTTGACCTGGTGGGAAAAGACGAGACGTTCGCCGACGTCCCGCTGGATTGCGCCACGGCGTATGCGGCGCAGGATGCCGAGATCATCCATCGGCTCCGTCCGCCGTTGCAGGATCGGCTCACGGCGGATCACCTCCAGTCGCTGTTCGATGACGTGGAGATGCCGCTTGTCTCTGTGCTTGCAACGATGGAGTCCAACGGGATCCTCCTGGACAAGGCCGTTTTGGCGAAGCAGGGCGACGAGATCCGCCGGGAGATGGAGATTCTGGAGTCCGACTTGTTCGATCTGGTGGGAGAGCCGTTCAACCCCAACTCTCCCAAACAGGTGGCTGAGATTCTGTTCGACCGCCTGGGACTGCCTGTGGTCAGCAGGACGAAGACGGGGCCTTCCACATCGGCCCATGTGCTTTCGCAGCTTGCACAACAGCATCCGTTTCCCGGAAAACTCATGGCCCACCGCGAGCTGCAGAAGCTTCTGACGACCTACATCGACCAGTTGCCGAAAGCGGTCCATCCGCTGTCCGGACGCATTCACTCGTCGTTCCACCAAACCACCACGGCGACAGGACGGCTCTCTTCCTCGGATCCAAATCTCCAGAACGTCCCCAACCGGACAGAGGTGGGAGGAAGAATCCGGCGCGCTTTCGTGGCCGAGGCAGGACACCTCTTCTTGGCGGCCGACTACTCGCAGATCGAGCTTCGCCTGTTGGCTCACTTCTCGCAGGACGAGTCGCTCATCGAGGCGTTCGAGTCGGGGGCCGACCTTCATCGGCGGACAGCGAGTCGGCTCTTCGGACTGCCCGAGGATCGGATTGCGCACGATCTCCGCGAGGTGGCCAAGCGGATCAACTTCGGCATTCTCTACGGGATTAGTCCCTTTGGATTGGCGCGAGACCTGGGGATCCCGCAGTCGGAGGCCAGGATATACATCGACCGGTTCTTCGACGCGTATCCTCAAGCCAAGCGGTGCATCGATCAGATGGTAGAGACGGCCACGGAGAAGGGCTGGGCAGAGACGTTGCTCGGCCGAAGACGCCCTCTTCCCGGGCTGACCTCTC
>CAZQHD010000028.1:0-21292 GCA_964593295.1 uncultured Thermotogae bacterium
CGCACGAGATGATCTCCGCTCCAGTGCAACGTATCGCCGTGAACTGGCTCGTGTAGGCGTCCGACGATGCCTGGCCACGATCCAACATCGGATGGAGGGAAGATCATGACCATCACGCTGACGATCAACGGAGTGACGCGAACCCACGATGCCGACCCCGGGGAGACGCTCCTGGATCTGCTGCGGCGGGAAGGGGTCATGGGGGTGAAGAAGGGGTGCGGTTCCGGAGACTGTGGAGCCTGCGCCGTACTGCTCAACGGGAGAGCCGTCAACGCCTGCCTTGTCTTTGCCGCCAAGGCGGACGGGTCCGATGTTGTGACGGTGGAGGGGCTTGCGGACGGAGATGCACTGCACCCGGTGCAGGAGGCGTTCCTGGCCGAAGGGGCCGTTCAGTGTGGTTACTGCACGCCGGGAATGGTGATCGCCGCGGTTGATCTTCTGATGCACCGTCCATCGCCCACGGACGAGGAGATCCGAGAGGGGCTGTCCGGGAACCTCTGTCGATGCACTGGATACGTGAAACAGATCCGTGCGGTCCAACGCGCAGCACGTGAGATGGGACAAGGAGTTTCCCGTGACTGATCGAGCAACGTTTGTTACCGTCGGGACGAGTTGTCGCAAAGTAGACGGTCGGGCATTGGTGTCCGGTTACCCATCGTTTGTGGCGGACCTGATACTTCCAGGCACACTGCACGTGAAGCTGCTCGGGAGCCCGTTCGCCCACGCGCGCATTCTGTCGATCGATTCGTCTGTGGCCGAAGGTATGCCTGGCGTGGCTTGCGTTCTTACGCACAGGAACACGCCGTCCACGAGGCACACGACGGCGGGACAGGGATACCCGGAGCCATCGCCGTACGACACCCGCATGTTCGACGACAAGGTGCGGTTCGTGGGGGACCGGGTGGCGGCAGTGGCCGCCGAGAACGAGGCGGTGGCTGAGGAAGCACTCGCGGCACTTCGCGTTGAGTATGAAGAGCTTCCGACGGTGCTCTCAATCGATGAGGCTCGCCGGGACGGCGCGCCGAGGATTCATGATGAGATTGACGCGACGGGGATCTACGATGCGAGTCGGAACATCGTGGCGGATGTGGACATCGATGTGGGGGATGTGGAGGCGGGGTTCCGAGCCTCGGATGTGGTGGTGGAGACCACGTGCGAGACGCAGTATGCGCAACACACGCCGATCGAGACCCACGTTGTGTTCAGCTCTTTGGATCGTGACGGACGGCTCGTGCTGCTCACCAGCACGCAGGTGCCGTTCCATGTCCGGCGGATCGTCGCGCAGACCCTTGGAGTTCCTGTCGGGCGCATCCGTGTGATCAAGCCGAGAATCGGGGGGGGATTCGGGGTCAAGCAGGAAGTGCTTCTGGAAGACATTGCAGGATGGGTGACACTCCAGACTGGCAGACCGGCATTGCTTTCTCTGACCCGGAAAGAGGAGTTCGTCTCCTCACGAACAAGGCACCCGATGCGGGTTCGCGTGAAGCTGGGCGCGCTGCGGGACGGGCGTTTGCATGCGATCGAGATGCAGGCTACGTCCAACACCGGCGCGTACGGATCGCACGGTCTGACCGTGCTGGCGAACACCGGGTCCAAGACGTTGCCGCTATACAACAAGGCGCCGAATGCACACTTCTCCGGGCAGGCCGTGTACACCAACCTGCCTGTAGGTGGAGCCTATCGTGGGTACGGTGCGACGCAAGGGTATTTCCCTTTGGAGACGGCGATGGACGCGTTGGCCGTGAAGCTGGGCATGGACCCGATTGCGCTTCGAGAGAGGAACCACATCCTCGAGGGGGAGACCTCCCCCATCTTCCAGAAGCTGGGGGAGGGCAGGGAAGGAGTCCCACAGACGGTCAAGAGCTGCAAGCTGCCCCAGTGCATCCGGATCGGCGCCGAGAAGATCGGATGGCTCGCAAAGCGCGGAAAGAAGCGAACCGACGGTGCATGGGTGCATGGCGTGGGGATGTCGATCATGATGCAGGGATCAGGTATTCCGGAGATTGACATGGGCGCCGCCTCGCTCAAGATGAACGAAGACGGGTCGTTCAACCTCCTGGTCGGAGCCACTGACCTGGGGACCGGATCGGACACGATCCTTGCGCAAATTGCCGCCGAAGTTCTCGGCGTGACGGTTTCTGAGATCGTGGTCCGGTCGTCGGACACGGACCTCACGCCGTTCGATGTCGGGGCCTATGCGTCCTCGACAACGTATGTCTCAGGGATGGCCGTACAACGGGCGGCGCAGAGTGTTCGGGATCAGATTGTCGACGTGGCGGCTCCGCTGCTGGCAGCGTCGGCCGACGCGCTGTTGCTTGAGGGGGGAGATGTGGTCGCGCCGAGTGGACAGCGGGTGACACTCGGCCGGGTTTGTCAACGCGCGATGTACGAGACGGACCAGTTCCAGATCGCTGCGACAGCGTCCTGCGTTCCCGGCGAATCTCCGCCCCCGTTTCTCGCCAACTTCGCGGAGGTGGCTGTAGACACCCAGACGGGGAGGGTGAAGGTGATCCAGTACGTGGCGGTGGTCGATTGTGGCGTCGCCATCAACCCGCAGCTCGCGGAAGGACAGATCGAAGGAGCGATCGTCAATGGAATCGGGTATGCATTGACCGAGGAGATGCAGATCAGCTCCAGAGGACGGGTGCGCAATCCGTCCCTGTTCGATTATAAGATCCCCGGAGCGCTCGACATCCCGCCGCTGGATGTCGTGTTGGTCGAGTCGTACGAGCCGACAGGACCGATGGGGGCTAAGTCCGTCGGCGAGATCGGCATCAACGGACCGATCCCGACGATTGCCAACGCGATCTACGATGCGGTGGGAGTTCGGATGACGAAGACACCGTTTGCCCCGGAGAGGGTGCTTGCAGCACTCAGGGCATCCTCTCGGTGAGGAGACGACGAGAACACGCATTTCGGTCGTTCACGGCTTTGCGGTAGGACGGCGGCGTGCAATGGAAGGGAGAAGCATGAAAGTCTTGGTGGTGACGAGCAGTCCAAATACAAGTGGGTTGACCAGCGCGTGTGGCGAGGCGGCAAGACAGGGCACGGTGGATGCCAAGAGCCCGGCTCGCCTGATCAACCTCAACGAGTATTCGATTCAGCGATGCGCGGTCTGTGAGGAGGGCTGGGGACCGTGCAGAACGAAGCACACCTGTCGGTTGGAGGATGATTTCGGCAAGCTTCAAGCGATGTTCGATCAGGCAGAGGGGGTTGTATTGGTGACCCCCGTCTACTTTGGAGAGCCCAGCGAGGCGTTCAAGGCATTCTTCGATCGGCTTCGGCGGTGCGAAGCCACCAAGAAGAATGGAGACAAGAGCATCCTCAACGATAAGCCCACGATCTGCGTTGCGGCGGCGGGCGGGTCGGGCAACGGCGCCGTTCACTGTCTGGCAGAGATGGAACGCCTGATCCGTCAGCTCGGGGCCCGCGGCGTCGACTTCATCCCCATTACGAAGGAGAGCCGTGAGTATCAGTTGGAAACCATCCACGACGCGCTGGCATCGATGTGCACGCCGAAACCCGCCCAGACGGTCATGCCGATCTCGGCCAGGAAAGGGTCTGCCGACCGTAAGCGGCCGCGGAGACGGATCGGAAGGCGTCGTCCGAGCGACTAGAGCAGGGGATCGATCGTAGACCGGGAGAAGGATGACGGGTGACCGACGAAACGGATGATGCCGTGTCGATCGATCAGGAACATCCTGGGAATGCCGTGAACGGCGTACCTCTGAGCCACGCGGGAGGCGGCCGCATAGGAGCCGTAGACCGCCACCATGACGTCGTAGCCGTTGGCGGACAGGTACCGGGCGGCATCTTCTGCCGTCCGATCCAGGCTGACGCCTAGGAGAACGACATCGGGTCCGATGGCTCTCACCAGGGCATCCAAGCCGGGCATCGTACTCTTGCACGGACCGCACCAACTGGCCCAGAAGTCCAGGATCACGACGGAGCCAAGGAAATCAGACAGCGAGACCTCGTCGCCATCGAGGGACGGCAGCGTGAAATCGGGGGCACGTTGTCCGACGCCGAGGCCGACGACAGGCTCCACCGGTTCCGAAGGCGCCAGTTCCGGCGGTACAGGGCCAGTGTCCTCAAGAACTGTGGGATCTGTCGCGGGCGGCGACGTTGAGGCCGAGGCGACCGAGGGGGTCTCAACGTCGGGAGAGGGACGAGAGGCGGTCCAGCGGTCGTAGGAGAGAAACGCAAGGAGGCTGATCCCAAGAAAGCCCAGAGCCCAAAGACCCAAGAGCCAGACGCGTTGACGGCGATGTCCTTGTGGTTGCACGGATGCCTCCTCGGGTGAACCATTCACCTACGCTTGGATGCGATGCACGGTTCAGAATACGTGAAGGGCGTCGCGATTTCACGAAGCGCTTGTGAGCCGATCGTGAAGACGAGCCATCGATTCGCCGTACAGTACACGGATGGGAGGAAGGCGGAGTCTGCATGAAGGGGCTTAGATCTGGGAGGATTGGCTTGGCAGAGCACCATGGGGCGACGAGCCATGGTGCATCGGTTCGCGAGCGTTTCTGCCTCTAGGAAGACAGAACCTGTTGGCGACGCAGCCACTCGTACATCAGGATCCCCCCGGCCACCGAGACGTTGAGGCTGTCCACGGCCTGGCGTTGCGGAAGGCGTAGACGGTGTTCGGCGAGTCGAACGAGCTCCGGGTGAAGGCCTTCCCCTTCGTTGCCCAGGAGCAGGCCGACGCTGCCATTGAGCGAGGGAGCGCTCCAAAGCGGCTCTCCCTGGTCGGCGTCTGTGGCGACCCAACGAATGCCGAACTGCGTGCTCCATCTACGGACCGACTCGACGCAGTCGGCATGCAAGATCGGGATTGCGAACACGGACCCCATGGATGCACGAACGGCTTTGGGATCCAGTGGATCGGCGGCGGGTGCCAGCAGCACAACCGCTTCGGCCCCCACGGCATCCGCTGTTCTAAGCACCGTGCCCACATTGCCCGGATACTGAGGGCGGTCCAGAAGAACCAGGAGCTTCGGTTCCTCCCCCTCTGTTGGATCCCATGCTCTGAGTGTTCGGGTCAGTGGCGTGGAGGAGAACACTGCCACGAGCCCCTGCGATCGCGCACGTGACGATAGTGTGTCGAGGACATCCTCTGTCACGGCGAAAGCCCTGGCGCCGGCGGCGACCAATCCTGCCAGGATGCTGGGCGCGCTCTGGCTGCAGAACAGCTTCTCACAGAAGAAGACCTCAACGGGGTGGACGGACGGCGGATCCTCGGACGTGTGTTGCTCAACAGCGCGGCGGAGGATCTGTAATCCCTCGGCGAGGAAGCGTTGCTGACGAAGGCGGTGCTTGCGTTGCAGAAGCTTGCGCGCCTGGATCACACGGGGATTGCTCTTGGAGCGGATCCGATCCTCGCTCATCCGACCTGTCATCCCTCCGTGTTCTGTCCACCGTTCATCGTCGACACGCGAAAGCACGACGCGTCGCTAGCGGATGCGGTCATGGAGCCATCGCCAGAGGATGGCCAGTCCGAGCAGGATCATCAGGCTCGGCCAGACCCACACACCTGTGACCCACTGGAACCAGGAGATGCCGAGATTTCGTAACAAGAACGCTGTCCCGAGGACGATCAGCGCCACGGCAACGACGAATGTGGAGATGGGGAGTGCAGAGGAAGATCGGACCGTGATCCTCGAGACGATTTGGTGGGTTCGTTGTGCAATCTCCTCTGCGCCGACCCGAGCTTGTTCGTCCCAGGATCGCCGGGGCTGGGCAGGGTCTCCCTCCGGAAGCAGTAACCACAGTACGAGGTAGAGCGGCAGACCGACGCCGGGTGCGACGGCGAGCAGGGCAAACAGGACGCGAAAGACCGTCGCATCGATCCCTGTGGACTTGCCGAGGCCTCCGCAGACGCCACCAAGAATACGATCGGATCTGCTGCGCGTGAGTTGGTTCGCCATGGAATCACCCCTCCGGGACGGGGAGAGTGTACCGGATGGGCCGTCCGCTGCCGAGCGGATCACGATGGCCCAAGTCTCCATGTGAGCAGCACGATCAGCGTCACGACGATCATGGGGGAGACCAGCGAGAGCGCGCGTCCCCAGACCGGGGTTGCCCGGCGGTGGAACAGCGCTCGGAACAGCAGGCTTCCGAGGCACAAGCTGAGGGAGATACTGAACCATTGCACAATCACCCGCCAGGCGACGGGCGTGCCTGGCCGAAACGAAATCCACGCCATGGAAACGGATGCGCCCATGCCAACCAACCATGCCCCTGCGAAGGCCAGGAGCGCGCCGCGCGAGAAGACCGGCATGCGCCAGACGAGCACGGCGCTCCAGAGAGCGATCAACGCCGCACTCGTGCCGGCAAACCCCGCCCATTGAAGAGGTGGCCAGGGGACGAATCCATGGACGAGAAGGAGAAGAAGTGAAGCTCCCGCACAGGTCCATGCTACGGAGAGACGGCGCTTCATGGCGATCAACCGGAGACGACGAATGAGCGGATACTGGGCGCGGGCCATATCCAAAGCGTACCGCACCAGCGCGAGAGCTGGTAGTGCAGATGTCCTCGCTCAGGGGTGCACGGGTGGAGCAGGAACGAACAGGAGGATACCATCGACCCATGAGCGAGTCCGCAGTGATCCTCGATGGGTGGGACGACATCGATTCAGCAGGCGAAGAGGCGCTGGAGATCGCAAGCGAGAAGCTCGTGGAGAGCGGTCGAGACGTTTGCGTGCTCAGGCTTCGAGATCTGACGATCGCGCCGTGTGTCGGCTGCTTCGGCTGCTGGATTCAGACCCCGGGACAGTGTGTCATCGACGATGACGGACGTGACGTCGCTCGACAGATCGTACACAGCGATCTTCTGGTCTTTCTGACCCCAGTTGTCTTCGGAGGGTACTCGACGACGCTGAAGAGGGCGCTCGATCGCAGCATCGGCATTCTCTCTCCACTGTTTCTGAAGATCCGGGGCGAGCTGCACCATCGACGCCGTTACCCGCGAAGTGCCGACCTCTTGGGAATCGGGTGGGTGTCCCCCGGCAGGGAGAACGAGACAGCGATCTTCGAGCAATTGGTGGAACGGAACGCGTTGAACCTCCGGGCCCCACGAGCTGTTGCGTGTCTGCTGCACGCGAACCGTGGAGCGCCTGAGTGGCGGGATCGAATCTGCAAGGCCTTGGTTGAGGTGTCGCCATGAGGGCCGAATCTCGAACGGTGGTCCTGTTGACGGGCAGTCCCAAATCGCCCGAGGTCAGCAGCTCTGCGAAGGTAGGACACAGGATTCTTTGCAGGCTCGAGGCCGCGGGGTGGTCTTGCCGTCACGAGCCACTTCACGACATCGTTCAGAGAGAAAGGGAGATGGACCGATGGACTGCGGTGACGAACGCGGACCTCCTCGTCCTGGCAGTCCCACTCTATGTGGATGGGTTCCCGGGACCGGTGGTCCACTCATTGCAGCAGATCGCGACCACGGCAACTCGGCGCAGGAACGCACCCCTACCACGGGTCTTCTCGGTGATCGTCTGCGGGTTCGTGGAACCACAGCAGGCGGACACGGCCCAGAGGATGGCCCAGGCCTTCTGCCACCGCGCCGGCTTCGGCTGGGCAGGGGAGCTCTCATTGGGAGGGGCCGGGATGATGAACCGGCGGCTTCGTCGTGCGGTTGACCAGATCGGCGATGCGCTCGCCGAAGAGAGAACGATCCCCGAGCGAGCGCTACAGGCCGCTCGCCGACCGATTCTGCCTGCGGGGCTTTACGGCATGGTCGGCAACGCCATGTGGAAGAGGGCGGCGCGTGCCCACGGGGTCAGGCGACGACTCCACGATCGACCATACGAGTCCCGGTAGGTTCGGCTTACGTCATCAAGAGGAGTCTGTTGCAGGTTTCCTTGCTACCTCTCTTCGTCGATCCACTCCCTGAGGCGCCGCATGATCTTGCGCTCGATCTGCTCGCCAAGATCATCCCATTCGATCTTGCCTTCGACCGCCGCCCATCGGGACAGGCCGCGCTTGATCCTCGACTCGGCTCGGGCCTCGGCGTCAGGGGTGTCGACCCAATCGGATAGACAGCGTGTCACGGTTCTCCTGAGCGTCCAGGTACGCGACCGGGCAGCGATCCCCGCCCAGGCAAAGAGCAAAGACACCAGGAACCACAGTCCAGCAGCCTGAAGGTACGTCAACCGTGGTAGGGCGGTCAGGATGTGACCGGCGATCAAGTTGTTCCAAAGCATCTGCAGGATCCAACTGAAGAAGAAGAACGCGGCGACGCCTCCCGCCGTCACAAGTCGTACGATCCACTGCATGGGTTCCTCCGATCAGGACGAGACGGATGGCCGCCCTCCGAAGGCAAGCAGGCTGCTCCGCTCATCGCGTCTGTCCTAACAGTACTTGCTCCACCTCTTGCTGAAGCTGCCCGAGACACCGATCCCTGTCCAGGCGAACAGGATGATGACGAAGAACCACAAACCGGCGGCCTGCCAGTAGGTGACCGGTGTGGGGACGATCGTCAGCTGGTCGTGCAGGATGCTGTTCCAAAGCATCTGCAGGATCCAGCTGAAGAAGAAGAACGCGGGGATGCCGCCGGCGGTGATCGCCTGACGAAGCAGTCTCATACCCTCCTCCTTTCAAATTCGAACCGAACTGCTTGTATGTTGCACCCAGGGTGCGTAGGGTTCACTTTTGCTGCGGATCGGTCGACGAACCGGCGATCCGTCTTCGCGCGAGAGTGTACCATGCCTGACCCGAGTGCCGCCAAGGCTTTCCCTGGCGTGTCCCTCGAGGAACGCGTAGGGCGTTGGTGCCTGGCTGATCGGAGTCCGTGAGATCGACCAGAATGCGGGGTCCGGCGCGCCCGCCGGCTGTGCGTGACCAGACCGATCCTCAGACGATCTCTCTCGGATCAGAACTGCCAGTCCGGATGGGGCGATGGGAGTCGGACAGCGGCATCGAGCGTGTGCAGTAGCTCCGGCGGTGCCTCAAGATCGTCGCTCCAGGAGAGCTCGGTGGCCGAACGGACCCCCAACCAGAACCGGGTGAAGGCGTTGACAGAGGCGTGGACGATCGGAAGCTCCTCAGAGGGCCCCGGCTCCAGGGACGATGCCTGCCCGAGGGTGATCGTGTACTGTCCACCGATTCCTCGCCAGTTCGCGTCCTCTGGAACCAGCGACGTCAACGGATCGGTGAGAACCAGGTTGAAGCGTACTGGGATCGCCGCGCGAACGGACCGGATACAGCGATTGAGGTCAAGAATCCGGGCTTGCCAGTAGGCGCCGGCGGACATCCGGTTCTCGTGGGCCGAGCTCTTGGTGATCTGCCGCATCTTGAACGGCTGCCGGAGGAAGTCTTGCATCTGAACCTGCGGGGGCTCGTCCATACGGACAGAGTGCACTTGATCTCCCAGGCTGCGGATGAGCTGGAGGAGCTCGAGGAACTGATCTCGCGTCCTGTACGCCATCCACTCCACGCGGAACGGTCCGCTTTCACCCTTGGCCGAACACCAGATGTGGTGAGTGCACTCGTCCTGATGATCCAGATACCCGAGGCCAAAACCGTTCTCGGTCCAGAAAAGCTCAGCGCGCGTAAACTCCGGAGCGAGGATCGAGCAGGCCCCGTGTGCACGCAGCCGACGCAGACGAGCTTGGTGCAGGATCGGCCCGTCGCGCTGCGTAAGACGCGCCGGAGGACGCGGCTTTCCAGGAATGGTTAGCAGGGACGGATCGAATGCGAGCCAGTGCTCGGTGGTGCCGCTTCCGAAGCCGAGCTGGTTGTAGTATCCCTGTTCGAAGACGCTGAGGATCGACACCGCCGCGCCGGAGGACGCTTCTTCGATCAGCATGCGTGCCGTGAGATGCCGCGCCAGTCCCTGCTGACGCGCTACTCTGCCGGTTAGCACTCCGGTGACGATCGATAGAGGAAGATCCTCATCCAGGTAGCGCAGGGTTCCGGAGTGGGCGAGGACAAAGCACTCTGCCTGCTCGTGAACCTCCGCGACCGACCCGCGTCCGGACCCAATCAGAAGCCGGGTCGCCTCTTCCTCCTCTGCCTTGGACACCCAGCCTGCTTCGCGGTAGATACGCAGAACGGCATCCTCATCTCTCTCTCCTTGATACGATCGGAACACTCGGGCCTCCTTGGAACCCAGACGATACCGAAGAGAGAGCGGACCGCCAACTCCCGGACGCTGTAGGCTCTGCCCTAGAGATGCTTGAGCGCTTCACGCGCTGCATGCACGCGTTGCTCGTCCTCCAGCCAACGCGCCAGCTCCGGGCGCACGATATCCGGGCGTCTCCTCCCCAGCTTCCAGACGGCGGAGGAGACGGCGCGCCACACAAGACGACGGTCATCCAGTGCGAGTTTTCTCAGGATGATGAGCGCTTTCTTGGCGATCGGGGCGGCGGCCGGTCCCGAGAGCGCCATCGCAACGTACCACAGCGTTTGGGGATCATTGCTGGTGGACCACTTCACAAGATACTCGAATGTTTCCACGGGATACTGTGCTAGAAGATGGGTTGCCAGGGCCGACGGCCCCAGGTTTCTTCGTACGATGGCTTCGCCGTTGGAGAGGAGCGGTTCCAATAGCTTGAGCATCGGCTCGGCGCGCTCGGGATGACGAGGATCCGAGGCGCGGACGACGGAAACGATCAGGGCTCGCGCGAGATTGCTCGATCCGTGGGGATCCCAGGACGCCAAGACAGAGCGTGTGGTGGAGAAGTCGTCCCGCAGCAAACGCCCGGTGACCTCACAGGCGGCATCCCGAAGCGTCCAATCGTCTGAGTCGATGAGAGACGGAAGATACGCGAGCGCGCGCTCCGGATCGTGCCGGAATGCCGGACGGACGAGCTGACAGGCCAATGCATGTGCGGTGGGATCCGGTAGAGACCGCAGCGAATCGATCTGCTGAAACAGCGCGTCAGGGTGAGACCGATGGCGGGCGGCCAATCGTCTGGCTGCGTACCGAAGCATGCGCAATTCACGCCCCTCAAGCAAAGACACGAGCGCAGATGGATCGCCAGTTTGTACGCAGGCGTTGATGAGATCTTGCATGAACGACTCCCGGCTCAAGAGATGGAGTACTGTATCGGTGCGCGGGCGGCGACGTCAAATCCTCTCGGCGAGGAGGAGGCGATTCGTTGTCCGGCGCGGGGGATCGTACTAGACTGAAGGGACGATTCCGCAATGATCAGAGGGGGCACCAAGGGAGGGCAATGATGAAGAACGCAATGATCCTCACAGGGCTGTGGGTGGCGATCCTTGCCACCGCCTACTCCATTGTGTACTGGGCGCCGGGGAGCCCATCGATCCTGCCGGTCACCGTGCTGAAGACGTCGGATTCGTCGGCTACGTACGCGCATCCGGAGGGTCGGTTCGACCTCTCCGTTCCGAGCGATTGGAGCGTGGTGGAGGTCGAAAACGGGGCTCAGGCGTCGGGCCCGGGGTCTCGAGTTGCCGGTTGGGTCGTCTTCGTGGAAGACGAGGATCTCTGTCGCGCTGTCGATGCGGCCATCTTGTCGGTCGATCCGGATCTGGACGAGATGGCCGCGATCGAGGAGCCGGCGATGGACGATCCGTGTCTGGCGATGCGGGTGCGCCCCGCCCAAGAAGAGGCGGACGTCTCGGAGTACTTGTCGGTCCGCGCAGTCGGCATCGAGGACGGCGTATTGGTGATGCTTCTGCTCAGCGATTCCCTCACTCCGGAGGCTCTTCTGCGGGAGCTGGACACCCTGTGGGACGGGGTACGGATCCCGGCTGAAGAGACGATACTTCTGTAGCGCGACCCAGCAGGTTTGTCGCAGCGATGTCTCGTCCCGAACCCCAGGGGAGGAGGCATCGCTCTCTACTCCGCGGTCACGGAGACCCCCTCTAAGCGGAGATACGGGAGCACGGCGGCGAAGACGCGTTCGGTCTCGGAGGAGACTCCTGACAGGGAGTTCAGACACTCGAATACATTGCCCGCAATCAGCGTTCCCGTGACCGGGCGATGGATCTTGCCGTCTCGGATCTCGAAGGCCGCTTTGGCGACGCCGGAGAAGTCCCCGGAGATCGGATTGGAGCTGCCCGAGAAGCGGTGCACGAGCAACCCGTTCTGCATCTCGCGAATCAGCTCTTCCTTGGGGGATGTACCGGGAAGGATCGACAGATTGGTGGTGCCGATCCCCGGCATTGACCGGGCAGACCCGGTGGCATGCGCGGTGGACTCTCTCTTCATGGCATGCGCGGTATACGTGTTGTGCATCAGGGTCCTCAGCGTTCCCGCCTCGATGAGCACCGTCTCGTGGTGGGGCATCCCTTCCCGATCGAATGACTCCGTGGCGACGCCGCCGGGAAGCCGTCCGTTGTCGACCACGGTGATCGAGGGGGCGGCCACGAGATCTCCCAGCGACGATCCCCATCGACTGGCCCCACGCAAGGTGTGCTTTGCATTCATCTGAAACGAGAGCACAGCGCCGATCACATCGAGGACTGCGTCGGGGGCCAACAGAACCGGGCCGACGAACGAGCGTCCCGTCTCAGCGCCCAACGAACCGAGTGCATCCTGACAGGCGCGTCGGGCCACCGGCACCACATCGATCCCACGAACGGAGTGGGAGGCGTCGAAGTGGAAGGCCATGTTGGACACCATCGCGCCGTCCTTGGCCGTGGCCAACGCGTAGTAGGTGAATAGGCTGCTCTTCTCCAGGAGATCGATCTCCTGGCTGCTGACGATACAGCGCGTCTGCAACGTCACCGAGAAGGACCCGCCGCCGAGTAGAAGGCGACGGTCCACGGCTTCGGCGGTCTCGAGCATTCGGATCGCTTGAGTGACGACATCGGAGGCGGAGAAGCTCTCCGCCTGCTCATCATAGAGATCGGGCACCGGGTCAAACGACACCGGCGAGGGAAGGACACAGTGCTCGTCTCTGGGGGATGCCTTGGCCAGTTGTACCGCATCGGCGCAGGCGGACGCCAGATCGTCCAGCACATTGGTGCACGCAAACCCGACCTGACGGTTCACCAAGGCGCGTATGCCGATCATCGTCTCCTGTCGGCTGCTGGATGTCTGCAGATCATGCTTCTCGATGTCCGTAGAGATGTCGCGCGTCGTCTGGGCGAACACCTCGACCTCATCGGCACCGGAGCTTCTGGCCATGCGAACGGCCTCTCGGCAGCGTTCGCGAAGGAACTCGTGCTGGCTCACTGTCGACCTCCAATCGTGACTTTGCAGCGTAGGTGGGGACCTCCGGCATCGACCTTGGCCGCCTGAATTTTCCCGCACGATCCGGCACCCAGATCCCACTTGAAGTCAGAGCCCACGGCGTCGACCGACCCCAGCACATCGAACGCATTTCCGGAGATGGTCGCTCCGCGCACCAACTCCCCGATCTTCCCGCTGCGAATGCGGCGGGCCTCGCGAACACCAAACATGAACTCCGCGTTAGAGTCAGCCTGTCCGCCGAAGCCCAGGCCGCACATGTAGTACCCGTCCTCCACGCCGGCAATCAACTCATCCACCGGGGTGGTCCCGGGCTCGATGTACGTGTTGCGCATGCGGATGATCGGAGCATCGCTGTACTCGAACGCACGCGCATTGCCGGTAGGTTCGACGCCGAAGTGGGCTGCGGTCTCTCGGTTGTGCAAGTACGATCTGAGCACGCCTCGCTCAATGAGCGTTGTCTTCTGCGTACAGACCCCTTCATCGTCGACCGGGAGGCTGCCGGTGGCCCCCGCACGATGCTCCGACGAACCCGAGTCGATCATGGTCACGAGCTCAGAGGCGACCCGTTCGTTCATCTTGTCCGCAGTGACCGCCCCCCCGAGGACGATGTCGGCCTCCACGGTGTGACCGATGGCCTCGTGGCTGAGAACTCCCACGAGACCCGGGTCCAGCACCACCGTGGCGAGACCGCCGCGCGGGTGCGGCGCCGACAACTGCTCGACGGCCATGCGCACCGCATGCTCGGCCATCTCATCCGGAGAGACGGACGAGAACAGCTCGTCCCATCCGCCGGAGACCCCCACGGCCCGCGAGCCAAAGCACTGATCTCCGTCCCGTTGGGCGACGGCCATGACTCGAAACTCGGGGATGGAGAAGAACAGGTGCGCACAGGCGCCATCGCGGGTGACGATGATCTTCTCATCCTGGATCTCCGCGTACGATGTAGCCGACGAGACGATGGTCGGAGAGGCGCTTCGGATCAGATCGTCCACGCGTAGCACCAAAGCCAGCTTCTCCTCTAACGGGTGTGCATCCAGCGGATCGTCGGTGGCGACAGGGAAAGAACCGGATCCCATCACCGCGGCCGCCAACGATTCAACACGGTGTTTCTTGGCGCGAGCAGAGGTTCGGGCTGCACTCTGCGCCGCCTGGATCGCGTAGAGAAGGCCCTTCTCAGACAGATCCGTGGTGGAGGCAAACCCGAACACTCCATCCACAAGAGCTCGGACGCCGATACCCTGAATCCGTTTGGTGGACGACTCCTCGAGCTCGCCGTTTCGGACCGCCACCTGCTTGGTGCTGCGTGCTTGGTACCTCAGCTCAACCCAGCCATCAGACTGAGCCATGATGCGGGTAAGACGATCGATCATGCAGCCTCCTTGCCGGTCCAGCCGATGGCGCGCGAGGCGGCGTGGCTGGCCTGATCAAATGGTGTGTGTGCTCGTCGACTCCTTCGGTTCACGGCGATCCACCTCGTGTTGGGTGGGCATGCGACGTCGGCAGGGTACGACATCCAGCCTGAGAACGCCAAGAAAGATCATCCGAGTCGACGGTCTCCCTTTGATCCCGGTGGGGACCCGTCGGCAAGGGGATCTCACATCGACGTTTGACTCCTCCTGGGAACGCACTTATCCTGCAGACGTGCGGGTCCATAGCTCAGCGGTGAGAGCAACCGGCTCATAACCGGTCGGTCCCAGGTTCGAATCCTGGTGGACCCATGACATGGACAAGGTCTTCGTGTATGTCGACGGAACAGCCAGGGGAACCCCTGGGGAGGCGGCGATCGGGATTGCTGTGACCGACCCGGAGGGAGAAGTCCTGAAGGAGGTTTCGCAGCTGATCGGGCGTGCAACCGTGGAGGTGGCGGAGTACCAGGCGTTGATTGAGGCGTGCAAGGTGGCCTCCGTCTTCCATCCGCGATCCGTCATCTTCTTCACCAGCAGCCAGAAGGTGGCAAACCACATCAACCGTGTCTTCGAAACGCGAGCGCCGCACATCAAACACCTCATCGAGATCACGATCGGTCTTCTGAACCAGTTCGGGGCCTGGCGGGTGAACTACATTGACTCCCATGCCAATACACGTGCGCCTCGGCTGGTGGAGCGTGCGTTCCATCAAACCGTGAAGGTCCAGGTTGCGCGTGAGCGACTGGAGCTGATCCTGCAGTCGAGAGCCGCTACGCTCTCTGAGACGGCGCTTCAGCGTCTGTTGGAGTACGCGGAGCGCCTTCAGGAAGAGGACACCTGATGCGTCTGGTGCTGCAGCGAGTGGCGGAGGCCAGCGTGGAGGTCGCCGGAGAGACGATTGCATCGATCGAGGAGGGCGTTCTCCTTCTTGTCGGGATCGGAGTCGGCGATGCCTCGGTGTCGCTTGACAGGGTGGCCTCCAAGGTGATGGATCTTCGCGTGTTCGAGGACGAGCAGGGCAAGATGAACCGATCGCTCCGGGATGCGAGCGGCTCGGTGCTTGCGGTCTCCCAGTTCACCCTGTACGGGGATGTCGGGAAGGGCCGACGCCCCAGTTTCACGGGCGCAGCGCCGCCCAAGGTGGCGGAGCCCCTGTTCGATGCGTTCGTGGAAGCACTGCGGGCTGAAGGGGCCTGTGTTTGCACAGGACGATTCGGGGCGAAGATGGGGGTCCGGCTCGTCAACGACGGTCCGGTGACGTTGGTGTGGGAGGTTGCGGAGCGGGAAACCGATCGCTAAACTCAGGGCGGCAAGGATCCGCTCGTGCGTGTCTCCTTGCGTTGTGAAGGAGGAGACATGGCTGTTCCCAAATACCGAACCTCTCGATCGAAGGGGCGGATGCGTCGTAACCATTGGCGGAAGATGAGTGTCGGGGCGTCCCACGAGTGTCCGCATTGTCACGAGATCAAGATCCCTCATCGGGTCTGCCCTCATTGTGGATACTACAACGGAATGGAGATTGTCAAGCACGTCACGGACAAGGCGTAACGTCACCGTCAGGGTGCACCGAGTCCAACCAAAGCATCTCAGCTCTTCTTGACGCGCTTGACCTCTGCCTTGGCGCGTTTCTTCTCAATCTTCGAGCTTGCCTTCATGGCGACGTCGGGGGGCGAGGACGGTTCGACCGAGGGAGATAAGCCTTCGTCAGCGGTGTTCGCCCGCCGGCGTCGGCGCCGCTCCAGCAGAAAGAGCGCGAGCGACTTCCCAAACTGGCCGATGAACCCCGCAGCGATCACCACCAGAACCCACTTTGCAACAGTCCATACCACTTCCCAACGCATGGGAAGATGGTAGAACAGCCACGGGGCATCCACAAGGGTTCACCCGCGAACTGCTCTGCTCTATTGACAACCACAGGATCCGCGGACAGAATGGGCTTGGGAGCGTATCGATGATGGACGAAGAACGGCGGGACGGCGATCGGCAGGGCCTCCGCGATCTCTGGAGGGAGATCTTAAGCGCGGTGGACGACCGTATCCTGCGGGGGTCTCTTCCCCTCGATTTCCGAGCTGTGACGTTGGACGACAAGCAACTGAGCATCTCTGTGGACTCAGAGTTTAAGAAGGAGTACTGTCGCCAGAAGTTTGACGAGCTCAAGCGCGCTGTCGATCGCGTCCTGCCCGGCCGAGAGATCGTGATCGGCGAACCTCCTCTGGTGGAGCAGGTCAAGGATCACAAGCCCAAGCCGCCGCACGGTTCCGCGGCACGAATCCTGGTGATGGGCATCGGCGACGGCGGCGTCAACGCCGTCGGACGGATGCGTGAGGAGCACCTGGAGGGCGTGCGCCTCATCGCCGTGGACACCGACCGTCAGGTGTTGGAGTCCGCCGGGATTGCCGAGACGCTGCAGCTGGGAATGGATATCACGAATGGACGTGGCACAGGGGGGGATCTGGAGAAGGGACGGCGTGCAGCCGCGGAATCACGATGGGAGATTGCGAGTTTGGTCCGAGACACCGAGCTGGTGTTCATCACATCGGGGTTCGGTGGCGGAACCGGCAGCGGCGCGGCACCTGTGATCGCAGAGATCGCGAGAGAAAATGGTGCACTCACGGTCGGGGTGGTGACCCGACCGTTCTCGTTTGAGGGGTCTGTCCGCCGCAAGCACGCCGACGCCGGGATCGAGGCGTTTCGAAAGGCGGCTGACGTCCTGATCATCATCTCCAACGATCGGTTGCTGGAGACCGACGCCCTTGGCATGCCGATCACGCGGGCGTTCGAGATCGCCAATGGGGTGCTGCATCAAGGGGTTCGAGGGATCTCGGATCTGATCACGGTGCGCGGGATGGTTAACCTCGACTTTGCCGACATCCGAACGGTGCTGGCCGGAGCCGGCGAGGCGATGATGGGCATGGGCCGGGCCTCCGGTGATCAGCGCGCCGTCACCGCGGCGAAACGAGCAAGCACAAACCCACTGTTGGAGGGGGGGTCCATCCGGGGGGCACGGAAGATGATCGTCAACGTGACGGGGGGAGAGGATCTCACGCTGGCTGAGGTGACCGCAGCGGCGGACCACATTCGCAAGACCGCCGCCACCGAGTGTGATCTGGTGTTCGGCGCCGTGGTGCGGCAGGAGTTCGAAGAGGGGGTGCAGATCACAGTGATCGCGGCCGACTTCCAGGCTCCGGATATGGTGGGCAAGGACGTCCGGCAGTCCGTCACGCGCGAGCGGATTCGGGTCGACGAGAATCTGGATGTTCCCACCTTCCTGCGCCGAGAACGGGCGGCAACTCCCGAGGACCCGGAGGAGCCGCGAGCGTCAAAGCCGCGGTAGAGTCCTCCATCACCCTAAAGACCTGCGGTTCTCGGTGTGTCAGATGTCCCGGATGTCCAAGTACAGGGGGCCGTCTGGGAGATCCTGTTTACAGAGGGGTCTTGCCATCGTGTGATAGTGGAGGACCTTCTGCGGAAAGAACCCCGGCAACTGGGCAAGCGGATCATCAGCATAGACGAAGAGCGTCACAATGTCGATCCTATCAGCGTAGGCCTTGTGCCGAAGGCATTGGATCAGACGCTTGAGAAGCGCAGTCCCCTTAGGCCCTTGACAGACAGGATCGAACAGCTGAAGGTACGTCATGCTCTGGCCGACATATGGAACCCGGGGAACCGGGAACACCGAGGAGAGAGGGTTGAGCACCCAGCCCAGCGAGCGGAGGGAGATCGGCATGTGGAGAACGCGTGTTCGGTAGATGCTGGACAGGTTCCAGGCGCTGACCTGAGCTGAGGAACGACCGGACTCGATGCGGTAGATGCCCGACAAGTATCCCAACTTCGCGCCGCGACGATACGCCACCGGAAAGTCGATCGGTGCAAGATCGCGGGTTCCGGACAGCTCGCGGATACGCTCGACCTCCTGATCGAGCGTATCGAGATGCGGATCCAGCTGTGGCCACGATCCTCGGATGGATGGGATGGAGAGGACGTGAAACGAGGCCAGTGGGCAGGCCCCGACCTTGGTGGAGACACTCATTGAGGCGTGGTTGTCGGCCTTGACATGCCCGTAGATGAACGAAGCGCCCGCGGCCTCCATCGCCTCCGAGGCGGTGCGCCAGAGCCGAAAGAGACCTCGCTTCATGCTGCGGCGATAGGTCGCCTCGCCGCGGAGATCATAGAAGTAGGCGGCTCGGTCTTTCTGCCCATCAATATAGACGTCCTTGATTGCGTAGGCCATGATCCCGACCAGCTTGTCGTTCTCCTCCGCGATCAAGACGCGGGTGTGCTCGTGCAGCCGGGACCGGTAGAAGTAGTCATCACGGTCGATGATGATGGAGATCCCTGTACCTTGCGGGCTCTGCGCCTCCAGATGTAGCAGAGCGTCGTTGTCGTCCCGTGTGGCCTCGCGGATCCGAAGCATAGGTGTCCTTTCTAATCGCCGATGAGGATCGTCTCTTGCGCGGTCGCCATCGCGCCCTGGTCGTCGATGACGACCAAGGTCACGGTGTAGGTTCCGGGCCCGGAGTAACAGTGCACGGGGCTCCACCGATCCGCGCCGGCGCAAGGAGACGAGACACCCGGGCAGTAGGTTCCGTCGCCGAAGTCCCAGGCCACATGAACGATCTGTCCAGCAGGGCTCGGGTCGTACGATGACGACGCATCGAATCGGAAGCCTCGCGGACCGCAGCCCGAGCCGGGCTGGATCGTGAAGCGGGCAACGGGGGGAGCATTGGCCACGTTGACGATCACGTCCTTGGGCTCGGAGTGGCTTCCGTGGTCGTCGCACACCTGCAGGCGCAGCGTGAACGAGCCGTCGTGGGGGAAGACCAAGGTCGGCTCGGGCTCGGTGGAGACCACGACGTCGGAGAGAGACCAGGACCATCCGACGATCTGCCCATCGGGATCCGAGGTGCAGGCGACGAAGCGCACCTCCTCTCCATCCAGGGGACGGGAAGGGATCCAGGTGACGCGGGAGATCGTCGGCGGTCGGTTGGTCACTGAGATGACGACAGGATCCGAGACGTCGGTGGCCCCGTCTGTATCGGTGACGCGAACCCGTACGGAGAACCTTCCCTGTTCAGAGAACACATGCGACAACGTGGGCGAAGACGTGCCGAGCGTGAAGTCACAGCCCTCGCACAGGCTCCACGCATACTCTTGTAGCCCGCCGTCGGGGCTGAGATCAAGGGAGTCCGACGCGTCGAGGACGAACCGGCTTCCGGTCGGACGTTCGGCGTCGTCCACCGAAAGGCGGGCCACGGGAGGAAGGTTCTGCACCTCGATCCGTGCCACGGCGGTGCCGGTGGCGCCGACTGCATCCGTGACGGTCAATGACACCTCCACGGCACCGTGACGGGAGTAAGCATGCGTCGGCGACCGTTCGTTCGACTCCGCGCCGTCTCCGAAACTCCATGTCCACGCAACGATCGGAGCATCTCCCGGGCTGGATCGATCGGAGAACGTGATGTGTTGGAGCTCGTCCGGCGAGAACGTGCAGACGGTAAACCGTGCGGTGGGACGAGTGTGGACCGGAATCTCCGCTTGGAGAGTGTCTCGCCCCCCCCATGGATCGAGCACGGTGAGCGAAACCGGGAACGTGCCTCCCTCAGTGAATACATGCTCGGTGATGGGATCAGAGACCTCGACATCCGGGGTGCCGTCCCCGGTGAAGTCCCAGAGATACTGGACGATCTCGCCCACGGGATGGGCGGACTCCGTGGCATCGAAGGTGACGGACTGGGACTGAAACGGCCGCTCGGGGGCATACGAGAAGCCGGCGGTTGGAAGACGATGGGCGACTGTTAGGGACTGTGTCTGCTGGGCGGACAGGCCATGCTCGTTGGTGACCTCAAGCGCCACGAGGAACGCCCCCGCTTGCGCATAGGTGTGCCGGACCCACGGTCCATGCGCGGTCGTTCCGTCTCCGAACTGCCAGGACCAGTCGACGAGGGCTGCGTCGGCGCTGGACGATTCGTCGTGGAAGAAGAGAGCCTCGCCGACTCGGAGAATGGGCGCATCCGGATTGCGCAACAGGCTGAAGTCTGCGATGGGAGTCGTCGACCGGATGACTTGTACCTGGTGCAGCCGGCGCGTTTCCCTGCCGCGAGAATCGATCATCGTCAGAAGCAGCTCGTACGTTCCGGCTTCAGCATAGGTGTGGGTGATCACCGATCCCTCGCGGGCTGTTCCGTCTCCGAGTGTCCAATGGTATTGTACGATGGGGCTGCTTGCGTCCCGAATGAGCTCGGCCCGAAACTCGACCGTCTCTTCGGGGCGGGGCAACGCCGGGAGGACGGTGATCTGCACGGTGGGCGGGACAAGGAAGACGGAGTTCTCCCGTCTCGGCGTGCCGCGGACCGCCAATGGATCGTCTTCGGAAGGCTGCACGGCAGCGTTTGTCCAATTGGACGGATGATCCGGTGCGGTGGGATCGATGCGTTCCATGGTGGCGAACGGGCTGTTCCCGTGCTGGTGTCCGCCCGCGGGCCAAGCTCGTCGGGGGGCCTCCTGAGGCCAAGCATTGGCCGTGTCGACGACCTTCCCAAACGGGTCCAGTAGCAGGAGCGTCTCGCCCGCGTCGGAGAGGGCGCCTTCATAGACGAGATCCGCGTGGACGCCGGCGACGGATACGTGTGGAGCGCGTGCGAGGAGAAAGAAGCCATCGCCGGTCTCCTCGTCGGATGGCGGGAGCGTCCCCGTCGAGCTCGACGATCACGGCGTTGGGCGTCGCG
>CAZQHD010000029.1:0-20062 GCA_964593295.1 uncultured Thermotogae bacterium
CTCTGCCGATTGAGCTACGCTGGCACCTCAACTCGACTCGCGCGGATTGTACGCGACGACTTCGAGGGGGTCAAGACACCTTCTGTACCCAGACTTCCCGCGATCGTGGCCCGTCGAACTCACAGAAGAACACACCCTGCCATCTCCCCAGATCCAGAGCGCCGCTTGCGACGGGAAGAAGCAGAAAGCCCCCCACCAAAGAGGCCTTCACATGCGCCGCGCTGTTTCCTTCGCTGTGTCTCCATGGACCGGCACCATCGACAAGGAACCCCAGTGCATGGAGGAGATCCATTGCGACATCAGGATCGGTGGCCTCGTTGACGGTGAGTCCGGCCGTGGTGTGGGGACAGAAGACCAAGCATAGGCGCACATCCGGCAGACCAGCGGCCAGAGCTTCGTTGACCTGATCCGTAATGCAGAGGAGTTCTTCTCGTTTCGAGGTTTGTATAGGAACAACGTGGTTCATTCGGTGTCAGCGTCACGCAACACAGCCTCCAAGTCCGCTCGAAGCTGTTCCTTGTCCTGCACGCCCTGCACGCGGAACACGATGTCGGCGTGCGCCCCGTTCCCATCGTCTAGGACCACGCTCAGCAGGGAGACCCCGTGGTCGCGAAGAACGTCGATCATCGGGTAGATGTCCGGGTCCGTACGGCGAACGGTCACCGTGAAGCGTGTTGCCTGTTGTCCGACCCCCAGCGCATGCACGAAGCCACGCAGGAGTTCAGCTTGGGTGATCACACCCTCCAAACGATCGTCTTTGACCACAGGAAGCAGCACGAGCCGGTTGGACAGAAGAATCAGAGCCGCCTTCTCGAGCGTGTCCTCCGGCGCCACCGAGAACCGGGCCGGGTGTGTGAGTGTTTCCACGGGCGCTTCCCAGTCCTTGACCTCTTTAAGGCTCGCTCGCGTCACAAACCCTCGAAGCGCTCGGTCGGCATCGACAATCAGAAGCAGTCCATACCCGTGGCCGTCCATGGTCTCACGGACCGCGGCCAGAGATGCCTCAGGAGGAAGCGTGACTACGCTTGACTGCATGTACTGTGCGACGTTCATTCCTCGTCTTGCTTCGCCTGGGCGACGACCTTCTCCTGGATGTTCCCGGGAACGACCTGATATCGGACGAACTCCATCTGGAACGTAGCACGTCCCTGGGTCCGCGACTTCAAGTCCAGCGCATAAGACTGCATCTCCGACAACGGAGCCTCCGCTCGAATCACAGTCACCTTCCCTTCGGGATCCATGCCCAGGATGCGTCCCCTCCGTCCGTTGAGATCCGAGATGATGTCTCCGGTGAACTCCTCGGGAACGCGAACATCAACATGCATGAGCGGCTCTAGAAGACATGGACTCGCCTTATCGAACGCATCGCGGAAGGCATGTCGCGCCGCCATCTTGAACGCAAGCTCCGAGGAGTCGACCGGATGGAAGCCGCCATCGAACACCGCCACCGAAACGTTGGTCACCGGGTACTTGGCGAGGTTTCCTTCCTCCATGGCTTCCACCACGCCCTTCTCGACCCCGGGAATGTACTGACCTGGAATCGATGCACCCTTGATCTCGTCGAGGAACTGATATCCCCCTTCGCCCTCGAACGGTTCAATGCGAAGCTCCACCTCGCCGAACTGGCCACGACCTCCCGATTGCTTCTTGTGACGGTACTTCGCCTCGGCCTTCTTGCGAACCGTCTCTTTGTAGGGAATCAGGGGACGGTGTGTATCTAGAGAGACGTTGTAGCGGTTCTTCAGCCGTTCGATGAACACAGAGAGATGGATGTCCCCCATCCCCTCCATGATCATCTCCTTGGTGACCGGATCCCGCTCGACACGGAGGGTCCCCTTGGTGGTCGAGATCTCCCGCAACGCCTCGGACATCTTCTCCACATCCGCCTGGGTCTTCGGCGTGATGGCCCGAGAGTACACGGGCCTGGGGAACGCCGGCATCGGGAAAGGTTCCTGGCTCGTGTCGGCACCCAACGTGGATCCAAGCACTACATCATCGGCCTTCCCCAGAGCGACGATCTGTCCTACCTCGGCCTTGGGCACCCGGTGCTGTTTGGTCCCCTCGAAGGCGTACATGTCTCGAACGTCGATCTTCGCACCTGTGGAGACATCCACCAGACCCTTTCCTTCCTGGACCGTCCCGGAGAGGACCTTCACGTACGCCAGTCGCCCAAGGTAGGGGTCGCTCGCCAGGTTGAACGCCACCACACGGGTCGCCCCCGAACTGCCCCCCTCCTGGACGGACGGCACCTCCGACAAGAGGCTGAGCAACGGATCCAATCCCTTCCCCTCGGCAGCCGATGCACAGAGCACGGGCACCAATCCTCCGGCACTCAACCCGACCGTCAACGCAGACTTCAGCTCGGCCGATGAGATCGGCTCCTCTTCCAGAAACCTCATCATCAACGCGTCATCAAACGCGGAGACTTCTTCCACGAGCTCAGCTCGTGCCTCCTCCGCAGCCTCGGCGATCTCGGCGGGAATCTCCTTCCTGGACTTGTCCGCGAAGTACAACGCCCGGTTTTCGACCAGGTCGACTACACCAACGTAGATTCCGTTCTCGTGGATTGGGATCTGCAACCTCACAAACGTTCCGTCGAAGTGCTCTCGCAGGGATGTTACGATCGGATCGAGGTTGACATTCTCGCGATCCATCTGGTTGATGAGAACCGCCGTGGGTCGCTGTCGCGCACCGGAGAGCGCCCAGGCTCTCTCTGTGACGACTTCCACACCCTTCTCCGCGTTGATCACGAGCAACGTCAGATCGGCAACAGGCACGCCCTTGTACATCTCTTCGATGAACTCGTCCCCGCCGGGTGTGTCGAGCAGCGTGATGGCCAGGTCCTTCCACGGGAATGTCCCCACGGCCATGTCGATCGTACCCCCGCGATCCTTCTCCTCGTGCGACGCGTCGAGCGTGATCTCCTTGACGCCTGCTTTGGTCATGAGGGCCTTCACGAGCGTCGTCTTACCACAGCCCGAGTGCCCAACTAAGCAGATGTTCGTGGCCTGCCCCATACTGAGTCCCCCTTGGGTAGATCTGGAAAGAATTCGAGCGCAGTATACCTTGACCCTTGCAAGTCAGCAAGCCCATTCCAAGCCCGCAAACCATGCAAGGACTCCGGACCCCGCATCGCCGTCTTCTTCCTTCCTTGAGGTCACCTCCTCCCCTCCGTACCCTATAGCGAAACGAAGATCTGATCCACCGAGAGTTTTTCCAGGGAGGAACTGATGCCCACAAGGCTTCTTCTGGGGAATGAGGCGATCGCGCAAGGCGCAATCGATGCCGGACTGACGGCGGCCTATGCCTACCCCGGCACACCATCCACCGAGATCACCGCCTACGTCCTGGCCAGCCAGGAGCTTGCCGACGGCATGCTTCAATGCGCATGGACCTCGAATGAGAAGACGGCGCTGGAGGCAGCGCTGGGCGCCAGCTACGCGGGACGAAGAGCGATGGCCAGTATGAAGCACGTGGGGTTGAACGTTGCGGCCGATCCGTTCATCAACGCAGCGATCTCCGGATCACACGGTGGGCTCATCGTGAATGTCGCCGATGACCCGTCGATGCACTCCTCCCAGAACGAACAGGACTCGAGGGTCTACCTCGATCTGGCACTGATCCCGTGCCTGGAGCCGGCCGATCAGCAGGAAGCCTACCTCGCCCCGTCGCTGGCGTTCGATCTCTCCGAGCGATACCAAGTCCCTGTGCTGATCAGGCTCACCACCCGTCTCTGCCACTCCCGCGCCACCGTGACCGTCGGGACCGCCCGGCAGCAGAACCCTTTCTCGCAGCCGGAGAACCCACGTCGTTTCATCCTGCTGCCGGCACTGGCGCGAGAGAGCTATGCCCGCCTGCTGGCGCAACAGGCGACATTCCAGCGCGAATCCGAGACGAGTCCCTTCACCGAGTACATCGACGGGACTGATCGCAGTCTCGGAATCCTCGCCTGCGGAACAGCCGTGACGTACGTTCGGGAGGCGTTTGAAGACGGCTGTCCTCATCCGCTGCTCAAGATCGGGCAGTACCCGCTGCCCAGAGACCACATCGAGCGTCTCTTGAGAGAGTGCGAGCGTATCCTGGTAGTAGAAGACGGTTTCCCCTACGTAGAGGCCAAGCTCCTTGGGGTTCCCGGGCGAACCCGTCCGCTCATCCACGGTCGTCTGTCCGGGCACCTTCCTCGCACCGGCGAACTCACGCCCGACCAGGTGGCCGACGCACTGGGACAACAGGCGCCGTCCCATCCCGCGCCCTCACCCGTTCCCACGCCTCGACCGCCCGCGCTGTGTCCCGGATGCCCGCACACCGACACCTGCAAAGCGCTGAATGCGGTGCTCGGGTCCATCGATCGCCGCACCGGCCGCGTCTTCTCCGACATCGGGTGCTATACTCTGAGTGCATTGCCCCCGCATGAATCCATCGACACCTGCGTGGAGATGGGTGCCTCGATCACCATGGCCAAGGGGGCGTCCCGGGGAGGCCTCCACCCAGCGGTGGCTCTCATCGGCGACTCCACATTCACCCACTCCGGAATGACCGGTCTGCTCGACTGCGTGAACGAACAAGCCCATGTCACCGTCGTGATCGTGGACAACCTGACAATCGCCATGACCGGTGGCCAGGCATCCTCGGCACACAACCGCCTGGCGAGTATCTGCACCGGACTCGGCGTGGATCCGAAGCACCTTCGCATCATCGAGCCGCTCCCGGCACACCACGAAGAGAACGTGTCGATCCTGAAGGAAGAGATCGAGCACCCCGGTCCGTCGGTGGTCATCGCCGTGCGAGAGTGCATTCAAACCGCCCGGAGATCGAGGAAGAGAGGAGACGGATCGTGAGACGCAACCTGATTCTTGCTGGCGTCGGAGGCCAAGGATTGTTGGCGCTGGCTGCCGTCATTGGAGAAGCAGCCCGCTCTCTCGATCTCCATGTCCGACAGGCGGAGGTCCACGGTATGGCCCAGCGTGGCGGAGTCGTCCAGAGCCATCTACGCTATGCAGACCATCCTCTGCATTCGCCTCTCGTTCAGAAGGGAACTGCCGATCTTGTCCTCTCGCTCGAGCCGATGGAAGCGCTCCGATACCTTCCGTACCTCGCACCCCACGGCGCCGTGGTCACCAGCACAGTGCCGGTGAGAAACACGCTGCAGTACCCGGACGAGGAGGAGATTCGGCAGGCGCTCGCTGACCTGCCCCACCATCGCCAGGTCGATGCGCCGGCGCTTGCCCGGGAGGCTGGAGCCGTTCAAGCGGCCAACATGGTCTTGCTGGGGGCGGGGGCCGCCTTCCTCGGCCTCCCGTCGTCTGCACTCGAACTGGGAATCCGTGCAGTGTTCGCCGGCAAGTCGGAGATGATCACGGAGACCAACCTGCGTGCGCTCCAGCTTGGCATGACCGTGCCGTCTGCCGCGGACAGCTGAACCGAGGAGTGACCCTCCCTTGTCACTCCAGCCGGCTCCGGCTAGTCTGTTGGCGTACGATCCGACAACTCTGGGAGGTCCCATGTATCTACGAAAGATCCTATCTGCCGCCGTCCTGTTGGTTGCCGTTCTCGCCGTCGCCGTCGTGGCCGAGCCCGTGAAGCTTGTGCTGTTTGCCGACCTTCACGCCCATGACACGGACTCTCCGTCGGAGCACAAGGTCATGACCACCTGGGCGGACCGCCTGACCCCCTTCGTCGACGCGGCCAACGCGTGGTCCCCCGATCTGGTCATCAACCTAGGGGATCTCGTGAACGGGACCTTCGTTATGGGGGCGGAACTCGGAGACCCTGTTCGGATTCCCGGTATCCTGGACGAAGTCGTCGGGCTCCTCTCGGCTCTGAACGCGCCGGTGCATCATGTCCTCGGAAACCACGATGTGTACTCCCTCTCGAAGGAGCAGTTCCTGGCCGGCACGGGGCAGGAAGCCACGTTCTACAGCTTCGACGTCGGCGGCTTCCACTTCGCCGTCCTCGACGCGCAGTATGATAAACAGGAACAGGACTACGCACATGTCGCATGGATGGTTCAGGGCATGATCCCCAGCATCCAGCTGGAGTGGCTGGCCGAGGATCTGGCTGGGACAGACCTTCCGACCCTCATCCTCATCCACCAGCCGCTCAGCTCGGACTTCTCACTGCTGGCCGGCGGGCCGCCTGTGCTCAACCACTTGGCCGTACGAGCGGTTCTCGAGGCCAGTGGAAACGTGGTGGCCGTGTTCCAGGGACACACCCATGCCTCTCAACACACCGAGATCGCGGGTATCCACTATATGACCATCGCACCACTGGTCGACGATCGTGACGCGCCCGGTGATGAGTCCGCGCCTCCGTCCTGGGCGTTGGTCACCCTGGACCCTGAAACGCGGATGCTTTCGGTTCTTGGCGAGGGCGCGCAGGACGACCTGACCCTCAGTTTCTGATGACGATCATCGTGCATCGCGTACGTTCGATTCTTCTGATCGTGCTGGCGTTCGTCGGGTTGCTTGCTTCGCCGCTATCCCTTGCTTCGTCGGATGATCTCGTCCGCTTCGGCCTGTTCACCGATCTCCACGCTCACGACCTCGACTCTCCTGCAGAACAGAAGTGGATGTCCCGCACCGAGGAGCGTTTGCTGACGTTTGTCGACGCGATGAACGACTGGGCGCCCGACTTCGTGGTCGAGCTGGGGGATTTCGTCAACGGCTGGGTTGTGCTCGGCGCAGAGCAGCTTGGAAGCCCGGATCGCATCCCGGACCTTCTCGTCTGGGCGCGAGACCTGGTGAGGCAGTTCGACGGTCCTGTACACCACGTAATCGGGAACCACGACGTATACAACCTGGACAAATCGCAGTACATGGAGATCCTTGGCCTGGAGTTGACGAGCTACAGCTTCGATGTCGGCGCGTATCACTTCATCGTGCTCGACCTTCAGTACAAGGAAGATGGATCCGATCTGGCGCACACCTATACGGGCGTCGCCGGGTTCGTGCCCGACGAGCTCCTCGACTGGCTCCGGGAAGACCTGGCAATGACCGATCGCCCGACGCTGCTATTTGTGCACCAGCCTCTGGACGACGACAGCGAGCTCTGGGACCGCCCGACGATCCTCAACCGTGATGCAGTTCAACAGGTTCTCAGCGAGGCGGAGCATGTGATCGCCGTGTTCCAGGGACATACGCACCGCAACGTCTACCACTTCATCGACGGCATTCACTATGTGACGTTTGCCGCGCTCGTCGACCAGAACACGCACCCGACATGGGCCTACGTCACGCTCAATCCGCTCCGACAGCGCATTCTGATCGAAGGCGTCGGAACCCAGCAGACCTACGATCTGACGTACGCGAACCCCTGAGGGACGCACGTCTTGCAAGAGACAAGGAGGATGCATGATCGCTGATTTCTCGATCGCCCCAGTCGGCAAAGGGGAGAGCCTGAGTGCCGACGTCGCGGAGGCGTTCAAGATCATCGCGGCCAGCGGGGTGACACATGAGCATCACGCTATGGGAACCAATCTGGAAGGAGACTGGGACGAGGTCATGACTGTGATCAAGGCCTGTCAAGACAGGATGCTGCAATCCGCGGGGCGCGTCTCGATCTCCATCAAGATCGACGACCGTCGCGGTGCGGTCGGCCGGCTTCAGGCCAAGGTCCCGTCCGCCAAGGGAAAGATGTAGGAAGCCTCCGCAAGAAGGCGTTCTGTTGCGGAGGAGGCCCCGTTTTCCGTACAGTATTGCATGCCCATGGACCTACGATTGCTTCCGAAAGCCGAGTTGCACGTCCACCTTGACGGGTCGATGCGGCTTTCGACCGTGATCGATCTTGCGGCCGATCTCCCCGAGGAGACAGCGTTTCCTGAACCGTTTGACTTCCTGGCCGCGGTGACCCCTCTCGCTCGCTGCTCGCTCCCCGAGTACCTTAAGGCGTTCGATGTCACCGTGGCTGTGCTGCAAACGGCCACGGCGCTGGAACGAGCGGCGTATGAGTTGTGCGAGGATGTCCACAGAGAGACCGTCCGCTATCTCGAAGTTCGCTTCGCGCCCTTGCTTCACCTGGAGGGCGGTCTCAGTCCACGGGAGGTCGTTCAGGCAGTGCTGCACGGCCTCAACCGCGGCGAGGAGACATTCGGGCTCCACACCGGGCTGATCCTTTCAGCGATGCGTGATCGCGCGCCTGAGCATTCGATGGAAGTGGCCCAGCTGGCCGCCCAGTTCTCCGGCAAGGGGGTCGTCGCATTCGATCTCGCCGGGCCCGAGCGACAGCATCCCCCGCAGATCCATCGCGAAGCCATCTCCATGGCCCGCGAGTCCGGTGTTCACCTGACGCTCCATGCCGGGGAGGGATGCTGCCCAGAGCAGATTCGAGCCGCCCTGGAGCTTGGGACCGAGCGGATCGGGCACGGGGTGTATCTCCACCGCGATCCGGTCACGGAGGCCCATGTGGCCGAGCAGAAGATCCCCCTGGAGGTCTGCCCCACGAGCAACCTCCAGATCTCCGGGATCATCGACACCTACTCCGATCATCCGCTCAAACGCTACTTCGATCTGGGAATTCCGATTACGCTCAACACGGACAACCGCCTGATGTCCGCCATCGATCTGACCCACGAGTACGAGGCCGTGGCACAAGCGTTCTCCCTCACCCCGGATCAGATCCGCACGCTTGCCCTCAACGCCGTTCAGGCGTCGTTCGCCCTGGACACGATCAAGAATGACCTCCAAGACGAGATCGAGGCCTTCTTCACCGAGAGCGTGCCGGTGGGGTAGAACGAGTTCATCGATCTGTTGGGTTCGTTGAGTTCGTAGGGTTCATGGGGTTCGTAGGGTTCGTAGAGTTCGTTGAGTTCGTAGAAGAAATCCGTTTGAACCAGAGCCGTGGCGAACGTCGAGAGTTTGGCACCTCCAAGCGCCCAAACTCCAAGCAACGCGAAGGCGAACCAGAGCCGTGGCGAACGTCGAGAGTTTGGAGCGAGGAACTCGTTCGCAACGTTTCCCGACGGGAACTTGCCCGCGGTCCACAGGCCGCGCAGACTCCCCAAGCAGCGCCTCAGCGCTGCCTCCGTTACCCGCTTCTCCCCTACGAACTCAATGAACCCTACGAGCGTCGTCCGCCTGCGCCCGAACCGCGATCCCCTTGATCTTCTTGGCGTTCTCTGCGCCTCTGCGAGAGAGACGATCTTGCCCTTCCCCACCCCCACCCTAGCCCTCCCCCGTCCAAGGGGGAGGGGAAGAGGCGTAGCAGCTCCCGTTACCGCCCTTCCCGTTCAAAGCTTGGAACCTCCAAGCGCCCAAACTCCAAGCAACGCGAAGGCGAACCAGAGCAGCGGAGAAGGTCGAGAGTTTGGAGCGAGGAACTCGTTCGCAACGTTTCCCGACGGGAACTTGCCCGCGGTCCACAGGCCGCGCAGACTCCCCAAGCAGCGCCTCAGCGCTGCCTCCGTTACCCGCTTCTCCCCTACGAACTCAATGAACCCTACGAGCGTATCTTCGCCTACGCACGAATCGCGATCCCCTTGGCCTTCTCTGCGTTCTCTCCGTCTCTGCGAGAAAGGGGTTTTGAGGTCTCAGGCAGACGTGTCTCGTGCCCGGGCAGCGTCCACCCGCTGCGAAAGCACCTGAATGCGATCCCGTGGTTCAGGGGTGGCGAAGAGCGTGGCGTCGGTCTCGAGGCCGCTTCGTACCGGCAGACCCAGGCGCTGCTTCAGGCGGAGCGCGTCCACGAAGCTGCTGCCCTTGTGGCAGTTGTTGGTGAACACATACACCCTCTGAGCAGAAGCCATCATCGTCTCCACCCGCATCACCCATGCATCCAGTTCCTCGTCGCTGTAGCGATAGTCGTACCGCTGACTGGCGGACGAGGGGTTGTGCCACTGGGTCGCATTGCGCCCGTGCATCCGCACATAGGCGTCTGGGCTTGTGACCACGCTGGAAGGCCTGGGCAGCGATCGAAGGTGCGGCAGATCGACGTTGGCGAACCCCAGGCCGAGCGAACGCACGCGCTCATAGACCTCTTCCTGCATCCAGCTATCGTGCCGGAACTCGACGTAGGTCCGCACCGTCTCCGGCGGCAGCAGCGTGGCCACGGTGTGGAGATGTGCTTCACCCGCTCGGCTGCGGTGAAACGCTTGGGGAAACTGCAGCAAGACCCCGCCCAGCTGCGCCGCCTGGATCAGCGGCTTAAGCGCCGCGACGAATCCCGGCGCCGACGCGTTCACTCGATCTCGATCGTGAGTGAATCCTCGGGGCGCCTTGACCACAAACTCGAAGCCCGCATCCACTTTGCACAGCATGCGTTCGAAGATCTCCGGGGTGGGATCGCGATAGTAGGTGAAGTTGATCTCCACGGTGTCGAAGTCTCCCGCGTAGACGGACAGCATATCGATCGAACGCGTCCCCTCGGGGTAGACGGTTCCTACCCAGTCGAGGAAGGAGTATCCGGAGGTTCCGATGCGCAGTTCAGCGACCATGCCCCATTGTAGCCGGCGCTCCGTCGCCAGCGAACGTGAACGACCCTGTCTCCGCAAAGCCCCCGACATGATCGGGCAGACGTCGCGGCAGCGCGGCTGCAGCCACCTGAATGACGTCGCGGCCAAACCGGGCTTGGATCAGATCCACCGCCCGGTTCAGTCGTCGGCGTGACTGATCCTCGGGCAGCAGCGGCATGGGAACCTCTGACTCGGGAAGCAAGTTGGAGACCGAAACCGAGACACGCGCCATGCTCTCCGGCTGGATTGGAATCAGCGATAGCACGCGCTCGCAGGCCTCGAACAGGGACGAACCATCATCGGTCGGGATCGGCAGCGTCACCTGCTTGCCGTGGTATGCCCCCATCACCTCCAGCGAGAACCCACAGTGCACCGTCCGCGCCATGAACCCGTACTTCCGCAGACGCCCGGCCACCAGATCGCATAACCCGCGCAGCACCGTCAACGCCAGCGGGCGCGGGCGGATGTCCGGGGGCAGCGTGCGCGAATGTCCTACCGATTTCGGTGGCGGCATCCTCACGTAGGGCACCAGGGGGGTCGGATCCTGGCCCAGGCCGACCGCTTGGCAGAATCGACCGTAGATGCCGAACTCCTTCTCCAGATACGAGAGGGGGCAACGACCCAAATCCGCCAGGGTACGCACCCCAAGGCAGAGGAGTCGACGCTCCATCCGCCGTCCAATGCCACAGATCTCCGCCACCGGGGTCTGCTCTAACAGCTCGGGCAGTTCTTCTGGGTCCATCCGTCCGATGCCGTTCGGCTTGAACCGCTTGCCGATCAGCTTGGCGAACGTCTTGTTGTCGGCGATGCCGATGGTCGCCGTGATGTAGGCCCCTAACTCTTGGTGAAACGCCCGTTGGATCGACTGCGCCATCTGGATTGGCCCGCCCTGGCGTGGTGCCTCCTGGGTGACGTCCATGTACACCTCGTCAATGCTCGCCACCTCGATCATCGGCGTGTATCGCTTGAGGATGTCCAAGAATCGTTGCGTGGTGGCCAGATACCTCGTGCCATCGCCGGGCACCAGCAGCAATCGAGGACAGAGCTTCTGCGCCTCCCACACCGGCATGCCCGCCTTGAGCCCGTACCGTTTCCCCTCCCGCGACGCCGTGACGATGATCGTGCGCTCCGTCGGTTTGCCGGTGATCCCGATCGGGAGGCCGCGCAACCGGGGGTTGCACTGCTGCTCCACCGAGGCAAAGTAGGAGTCCATATCCAAGTGGAAGATGATTCTCGGCATGGGAGCCCTCGCTTCCCCCTCCTCTTTTCATACACTGCCCCCAGTGTACCATGACAGCGCCGCTCCATCCATCGGCGTTCAACCCGCTGTTCGTGCGGGAGGGGGGAAGGCGGGAACGGGGGAGAAGCGGTAACGGCAACGCTACGCGTTGCTTGGGGAGTTTGCGCGGCCTGTAGGCCGCGGGCGAGTTCCTGGCTCCAAACTTTGGATGGGGGTGATGGGTACCGTGAGCCGCTACGCCTCTTCCCCTCCCCCTTGGACGGGGGAGGGCTAGGGCGGGGGTGGGGAACGGCAAGATCATATCTCTCGCCAAGACGCCAAGCACGCAGAGAATCCGAGGCGCACGTCTGCGCACGCAGGCAAGGCGATGAAGGGAGCCCGTGAACCACGGAACCGATCGAAGGATCAACCCATCCTTTGCGATCTTTGCGGCTTTGCGAGAGACGCTTATCCCTTCGCGAAAGCGGAAGAACACCACGGGGGAGAAAGGGCGATGATACGTAACGGTCAACAACAAGGACATCTCTCTCGCCAAGGCGCAGAGAACGCAGAGAAGGCATTGCGCGATAAGGATCCATAAGAGCAGTTCGTCTCGGCAAGGGGGAACGGGGTGATGGAAGGAAGCGGCAACGCTCACGGCTCTGGTTCGCCTTCGCGTTGCTTCAAGTTTGGGCGCTTGGAGGCCCCAAACTTTGGACGGGAAGGTGAAGGGCAAGGTCATCTCTCGCAGAGGCGCAGAGAACGCAGAGAAGGCATTGCGCCAAGGGAACCATCCACCCTTTGCGATCTTTGCGTCTGGCCCCTCGATCCTCGATCGAGGGGCTCGTGAGAACGGCCCGGTTGGGCTCGCCGTTCTCTAGTCCGTAAGAGCAGCTCGTCTCGCCAAGGCGGGAAGGGGCGGCGGTCTCCTCGCGGGATCGGGACAGGGTACTGGAACCGAATGCGCAGAGTGCGTACCCTCGGGCAAAGGAGGATCACATGCCGATCAGCGGACGACAGAAGAAGCAGTTCCAGACGTGGCTGAGCGAACACGACGTATCAACGACCTGCCCAACCTGCGGATCCGATGGTGGATGGAACCTGCACGACGAGTTCTTCGGCGGACTCGACCTTGATTTGAAGAAGAAGAAAGCCAGTCCCTCATCGCTTGGCTGCTTTGCCCTCGTATGCAAGCATTGCCAGAACATCCGGTTCTTCGCCGCCGCACCGATCCTGGGGAAGTAGGATCCGTCGAGTACGGGAGACCTCAGTCTCAGAATGGATTGCGGCTTCTTCCCTGCTGTCGAGGCGCCTGACTCACCCGCGTCGTTGCTACACGGACACCTCCTCTTCTGCCTTCCCGCACACGTTGCCTCCGACGCACTCCTGACTGCAGGGTGCACACATGCAAGGCTGAGCGGTTCGATAGGACGAGGCGCATGAGGCGCAAGCAGCTCCATCGCGAACGGTCGTTGCAGAGAGCCGCAGGGCTGTCTCGAACGGGGGACTGCGGGTGAAAAGCTGCACCACCTGATGTGCTATCCCCTGTCTCACCACCCAACAGGCGCCTCCGCCTAGGCACCGGCGGAGCTGCGGGGGCCACGAGGAATAGGCTTCTGCGCTGCGCGAAGCGCTGCAGAGGACATCTCAAGAGATGAAGACGATGAGCACTCGGTTGACACGGCATACCCAATAGGTATACTATTTATACTTTGGACTTCGAGTTCGATCAGCAGAAGAGTGAGAGCAACAAGCGCAAGCACGGGATCGACTTCACGGAGGCCCAAGCGCTATGGGATGACCCTGATCTGGTAGAAATCCCAGCGATCACCGTCGATGAGCCGCGGCTCATGGTGATCGGGCGAATGGGGGAGAAGCACTGGTCGGGCGGGATCACCTACAGGGAGGATCGGATCCGGTTCATCTCCGTGCGTCGATCCAGGGAGGAGGAGGTGGCGATCTATGAAGGCTAGAGATCTCGATAGGGCCTTCGACTCTGGAGAGAGCATCCTCGAGCATCTTGATCTGACCAAGGCACACCGTCCTAAGCAGGTGCAGAAGCGCGTCAATGTGGACTTCCCTGTCTGGATGATCCACTCGCTGGACAAGGAAGCTAAGCGTCTCGGCGTAGCACGGCAATCGCTCATCAAGGTGCTTGTTGCCGAGCATCTGGAGAAAGACCGTAAGCGCTGAGGTTTGGTCCGTGCGGTCTGGCGAACGCCAGCCCAAAGTCCGCCCGCATTGATGCATGGCCTGTCACCAGGACGCGCAGACATCGGGATCAACGCAATGTGGACCATGATCGAATGGGAGCAGCCGGACATGGTGTACGCTAAAGGCACGATGACGATCACGGCGTCCATGCTTTATAGCTATACCACCTGTCCGCATCGGGTGACGCTCGACCTGTTCGGCGATCCGGCTGAGCGCGACAAGATCAGCCCGTTCGTGGAGATGCTCTGGGAGCGGGGTCACCTGTTCGAAGAGCAGACGGTCGCTTCCCTGGGCGTCCCGTTCCTCAACCTCCGTACCGAGCCGCGCATCTACCGCGAGCAGCTGACGCGACGTGCGATGCAACGGGGGGAGCGCCTGATCTACGGCGGACGCATTGCGCATGGAGAGTTGCTCGGAGAGCCGGATCTGCTGCGTCGCACGGACACGGGCTACGAGCCGGGCGATATCAAGAGCGGCACCGGGGCCGAAGGGATCACGGAAGACTCCGAAGGCAAGCCGAAGCCGCATTATGCTGTCCAGCTCGCGCTCTACGCCGACATCCTCCTCCAGAAGGGACTGGCCCGATCCAGGCATGCCTTCGTGTGGGACGTGCGAGGAGACGAGGTCGGCTACGAACTGGATCAGCCGCGTGGCCCTCGGGTGGGCGCTACAATGTGGGACGAGTACATCGAGATCCTGGCGGATGTCGAGGAGATTGTAGGCGGACGCACAGCGACCCGTCCCGCGCTGATCAGTGCCTGTGTGCTCTGTCACTGGCGCACGCACTGCCGACGCCAGATCGTTGAAGCCGACGACTTGACGCTCATTCCGGAGCTGGGCCGCAGCGCGAGGGACAGGTTCCCGCTGGAGCTGGCCACGGTCGCCGCATTGGCCGGCGCGCCGCTGAACGACCTGATCATGCACGGCAAGAGCCGGATCGCCGGCATCGGAGCGAACACGCTGCAGAAGTACCGCGCCCGCGCGGTGTTGCAGAAGCAGCGCTCGCCGGTTCCCTACTTCCTCGAGCCCGTGCGTCTGCCCAAGCGTCCGGTGGAGCTGTTCTTCGATGTGGAGACCGACCCGTTCCGTGGGCTCTGCTACCTGCACGGGTTCGTGGAACGCTCCGGTCACAACATCAAGGACGAACGGTATGTCGCCTTCCTTGCCGAGGAGCCGACGGAAGAGGCGGAGCGGGACGCGTTCGCACGCGCTTGGGCATATTTGAAGGCACAGTCGGACGCGGTCGTGTACTTCTACTCGAAATACGAACGCACAACCTGGGCACAGCTCGCAGCACGGTACCCCGACGTCGCCGCCAAGGAGGATGTCCTCGCGCTGTTTGAGGATGAGCGGTTCATCGACCTGTACAACGACATCGTTCGCTCGCGGATGATCTGGCCCACTGTCTCGCTGTCGCTGAAGGCCCTTGCCTCGCACCTCGGCTTTCGCTGGCGGGACACCGATCCTTCCGGGGCGGCATCCATTCAGTGGTTCCACCGTTGGATTGACACCGGGGACCCTCAGATCCGGAAACGCATCCTCGACTACAACGAGGACGACTGCCGCGCCACCCGCGTGTTGGTAGACGCTTTAGGCGCCCTCCCGGCGCCTCCGATATCCCACCGAGGCGCTTAGGCGCGTACCACGATGTGCTGATGCTCTGTACAGTCGCGGAACTGTGGCAGCTCGCAGGTCTCAGCGGCCAGCTTGAGCGCGTTCTCGTAGGCGGCCGGCATCTCCTCTGCCATCCGCTCAAGCTCGCTGTGCATGCCGGCAGCGAACGCCTCGGCCCCAGCACGTGACACCACGGTGAACCCAGCCTGCTCCAGCTCGGTGAGTGCCTGCGGCGGGGTGAGGAAGACGGCCTCAGTGAACGCCTCCTGCTCTCCGCACTGGACCCAATCGCGCAGCAGCCCGCGGACGTGATCCAGATCCGCATACTCGCCGGGAAACTCATACAGCCCGGAACGCAGGATTCCCCAAGGGTTCAAGAAGGCAATGATCGCCGGCGCCCCGGGCTTCAACACGCGGCGCAGCTGCCTCAACGCCTTCTGCCTCCGATCCGGATCCACGATGTGGTACAACGGCCCCATGCAGAGCCCGCCGTCGAAGCCGTGGTCAGGCAGCACGGAGAGATCGCAGGCATCGGCGCAGTGTGCCGCCATGAGGGAGAGCCCGGCGTCTTGGGCGGCTTTCTCGGCAAACGCCACCGCCGCCGACGAGAGGTCCACGAGGGTGACCTCATAGCCCATTCGAAGAAGCTCGAGCGCATACCGTCCGGGGCCCGCTCCGATGTCGGTGATCCGCCCCCGGCGGGGAAAGTAGCGATCGATCAGGTGCCGTGTGGTCACCCTCTCCAAGCGCCGGTAAGGGCGATCGAGCCGCGCCCATTCTCGCCCCGGCTGCTGATCATAGTGTCGCCGTACGACGTCGCTCATGGCCTACATTGTAGCGCATGAAGACGCCGGGACGACTCGACATCGACAACGGTAAGGGGGCCTCCCCGCCTCTGAGTGACCTCGCGATCGGCCGCGCAGAGTCCGGAGCATCAGGCGGAGGTCCAAACTACGCCCGAAGAGCGAGACACACGGTCCATATCAGCGTCCCCAGAACGCCCAGCAGCACCAGGAGGCTGACTCCGCGCGACCGAAGCACTGTACCCAGCACCCCACGGGCGGCCCAAGCGACGCTGAGCAGGTACGCGCCCCCGCCGACGCTCAGGAAGAACGCTCCTGCGGCGACCCAGACGAACTCCGCGCCCAACCCCCAATGAAGCGCCATGCACGCCCCGCCGGTCAACATCGCGATCGCCGGAAGCGCGAGCCGAGCGTCGGCTTGTGGTCTCCGCTTACATCTCACCGCGCGTCCTCCCTCACGTTTCACGCCGGCCCAAGCTGACCTTGCCGTACACCCCGTCGTAGCCTGGCTCGATGGTGAGCTCTCCACGGCGCATCCAGTCGATCCCCACCACGACGTCGTCGGGAACCTCCGGGCCGAACCGGTCAAGCGGATGGTCAAGCAGAATGGACAATTCGGTGCCGTATCGATCGAGCATCGCCTCATAGAGCCTGGCCACGGCCTTGCTCTGGACCCCCACGCCGAGAGTTTGCGAGAGGATCTCGTCCAACGGGACCAGGCTGCGGTACATGGTATCTCCCATCGTGGGCTCATCCCGATCGGCCAGCGTCTCCACGCGGTGCGACACCCCTAGCGTGAGCGGACGGCCGCACACAGGACAACGATTCTCACTTTCAGCGGACTGCGACGGGCTCTGCGACACACCACAGCTGCGATGGCCGTCGTCATGGTACTTGCCCTGCTCGGGGTAGAACTCGAGAGTCCCCGCGAGCCCCTGTCCGGTGGTGAGGGCTTGGACCACAGCAGGAAACGACACCTGCTCAAGGTCGAACAGGGTTGCCTCGCGCGCCAGCTTGGCGGGGGAGTGGGCATCCGAGAAGGATACCAGTCGAACAGTGTCCAGCGCCGAGACACGTCGATTCATCGGTGGATCGCTGGACAGCCCTGTCTCCACGGCGACGATCTGCGACACGTACGATCCGAAGCATGCCTCCAGCGAGTCGAATCCGCTCTTGGACCCCAGCACGGAGTACCACGGCGTCCAGAGGTGGGCGGGGATGAGCACGGTCCCTGGCGATCGCTCCCACACGATCTCGCAGAGATCACGTGCCGACAGCCCAAGGATGGGTCGACCGTCGGATGCCAGGTTCCCTCGCCGTGAGAGCGCATCGTGAATGTGAGTGGCATCTTCGAGACAGGGAACGAGCAACAGCAGATGTACACGTCGGCCCCGTCCCTCTTGCCGCCAGACGAGGCTGATCTCGCCGGTAATGAGAAAGCGAGACCCCTTGTACGAATACAGCCCGTTGCCCAGATCCTTCAGCTGCGCCTTCAACGCCGTGAGCCACGCTAGATGGGTGCAGTCGCCCGTGCCCACCAGGTCGACCCCCTTTCGCCTGGCCGCATGACTCATCTCGGACAACGTCATCCGAGGACTGGTGGAGTTTGCATACCGAGAGTGAACGTGAAGATCCGCAATGAGCGTCATGCTCGACTCACGCCGTCCCACCCGAACCGACCAAGATCCACACGCTCCCTGTCATCGAACACCACGCCCTCGCTTCGGAGCCGGTCGATCTGCTCCTCGCCGAGACTCGATGCCCCTTGGGCGTTCACCACTCGATGCCACGGCACCCTCGGTCCAGGCGATCCTCTTCGAAGGGACGCCAGGGCATACCCCACTTGCCTCGCCCCTTTCGGAACTCCTGCGAGGTCTGCGATGTGCCCGTAGGTCGCAACCCGCCCCAGGGGGATGCGCTGCACAATCCGGTAGATACGCTCGTACAGGTGATCGCCCATTTCCTCCCATCACCTCGCGCTGCAAGCCTACGCGCGTGGCCGCCATTCCACAAGAAACGAACGTCGAAGCGCGGTACAATGGACAGAACCGAAACCAACTCATGGAGGCATGATGCTCAAGACCAATGCAGATCGAGTCGTCGAATTCCTGCTGCAATGCAAGCCCGGCCCTCCCAGAACCCGTGCACGCTGGGGCGTGGATCACAAGGGTGTTCCGTTCGTTCTGCCGGGAATCGGCGGGATCAGCCTCAACGTTGCCGTCGGGGACCCTGCGTTCGGCTGGGCAGGGGATCATGTGGAGCCCAGCGTCAGCTGTACCGCCAACACCGACAAGCCGTTCGAACATCCCAACGTCGGCCTGCAGCTCTACGCATGCGCCGGGAACGCAGCTACGCTGATCTCCGGCGAGGCGAAGGGCAGCACCGGATACGCCATCGGTCATCACGGCGGCAGCGAGCATGTCATCGTCGAGTTTCCACGCGAGGTCAAGGAGAAGATGTCGTATGACGACAAGATCCTCCTGCGAGGACGGGGCCAGGGACTGAAGCTGCTGGACCATCCAGAGATCTCGGCGTTCAATCTCGACCCCGACCTCCTGCAGAAAATGGGAATCCAGGAGGCCGACGGCGTGCTGCGCGTGCCCGTGACGACCCGTGTTCCTGCTGCATGCATGGGATCGGGCGTCGGCGCCACCATGCCCGGGACCGGCGACTACGACATCATGACCAGCGATCCGGAGACGGTGGAGGAGTACGGACTGGACAAGATCCGATTCGGCGACTTCGTCGCCCTGATGGATCACGACAATCGGTTTGGCCGCACCTACCGCAAGGGCGCCATCACCATCGGTATCGTCGTGCACTCCGACTGCATGCTTTCCGGTCATGGTCCGGGCGTGACCACCCTGTTGACGGCGGGGACAGGCCTCATTGAACCGGTGATCGACCCCAAAGCGAACATCGCCGACCTGCTCGGCCACGGGACGTCGGTCGAACCGAAGAAGGATTCGTAGGAAGGTTCGTGCGGTGCAGCGCCCGCGCCAGGCGCGCTGCACCGCACGTCCATCTCCGGGAGGTGATCCGCATGTGCTTGGCCGCGCCGGCGAGAGTGATCTCTGTGACTGGCAACGAAGCTGTGGTCGACTACAACGGCGTACGCACGACCACCCGTTTGGATGCGTTGGACGAGATGCTCTCTCCCGGAGACTACGTGTTGATCCACACCGGCTTCGCCATTCGCCGGCTCTCGCCCGAGGATGGCCGGGAGACGCTGAAGCTGTTCGAGGAGCTGGCGGCTTCGCTCGCCAACCCTGATGACCCGACCGTTTGACCTCTCCGATCCACAGCATGCGCGGGCGTTGACGTCAGCGATCCGCGCCCTGGCTCCGGAAAACCCTGTCAAGCTCGTTCACGTCTGCGGCACGCACGAGATGGCGATCACCCAGCACGGGCTGCGGCGGCTGCTACCGGACACGGTAAAGGTCTTGGAAGGTCCGGGCTGTCCGGTCTGTGTCACCCCCACAGCCGACATCGATGCCGCGGTGCAGATGGCCGAGGCCGGGGCCATCCTCTGTACCTTCGGCGACATGACGCGCGTGCCGGGCACTCGACTGACCCTGGAGCAAGCACGCTCTACGGGGTGCGATATCCGTGTCGTCCTGTCCGCGACCGAAGCGGCGAACATCGCACGCTCGTGCTCTTCGGAAGTTGTCTTCTTCGCGGTGGGCTTTGAGACCACCGCGCCGATGACGGCGGCCATCCTGCGCGACCACCCACCGGGCAACCTCTCGGTGCTCCTCTCCCACAAGC
>CAZQHD010000030.1:0-19828 GCA_964593295.1 uncultured Thermotogae bacterium
CTAAGACGGGCTCTGCTCTCTTCGAGCCAGGCCGTTATCCGTCACAGGTCGATGTGCCTGGATCGCACGGCCCCTGAGGGAAGCCGGGCAGCGGATCACAGACGTTTGCGTTGGTCAACCAGTAGGCAATGATCTCCTTGAGCATGTGGTAGCCGACGGTCTGATCACACGTTCTCGGCACGATCTCATCTTCCAGCCAGAATGCGATCGCTCGCTGAACCTGCTGGAACGAGATCTTGTCGGACAACGTGATGTCGAGGACATCGTGCACCACATCCCATCGTGAGATGGCCACTAGTACCGATACGCAGCTACTGACATCAACCCCTCGGTCTCCTGTCACCACGACTTCCATGCACGGCAACGCAGCGTCGACCAATCCATAGAGGTCGTTGCTGCTCGCATAGCATGGATCGGATGCCGCCAGGTCAAGGGACGTCGACTGCGGAACCTCGACCTGATAGATGATCGTCTTCATCTGTCCCGCCGGCACCTTGCTCGGGAACACCCACTCGGTCTTCGACGCTTTGAAGAGGAATCCTCCGTTGTCCACCGGGATGACCTTCCATCCGGTCGGCAGATCCTCTTCCAACCCGACGCCGTAGAGATCCTGGTCTGCCCAGATCTCCACCTTGACCGTGAATGTGCTCGCCGCCTTGTCGCCCCCCGGTCCGTGGTAGTTCAGCAGGACATTGTTGCAAGGCACAGGGGTGTTGATCGTGCGCACCGCCGTGATGATGGCCTGCGGGACTTCCGGCAACGCAAGATCGACCGGCGTACACGTGTACGCATACGCGGAGAGCTCCTTCATCATGTGCAGGCTGATCGTCGCCCCCTGGGTCCACGGAACACTCTCGCCGTACTGCCACATCTCTAGGGCGCGCGTCAGCTGGCGCTGCTCGATGATCTCCGAGAGCCGAAGGTCGATCGTGTCGTCGGCACCGGGCCCCAGCCGCGGCACCAGATGTGCGATCGCCGTCTTGATACTCAGCGCATCCGTGACCTCCACCTGAGAGTCACCCTCAACCGGAAGATCGAACCCCGGCGACATCGACTGCAGCTCGCCGGTGATCGTGAAGCAGACCGGAAGGGTCGTGGCAATCAGCTGGCGCGACTCCGGCACGGACAGCTCGTAGGAGATGACCTTGGTCGTGTTCGCACGGATCTTGTCCACGAACACCCACTCCACCGTGGATCGCTTGAATGCCGCTCCGCCGCTTTCCAGCGGTTTCACGCTCCATCCTATAGGAAGGTTCTCCTTCAGACCCACGCCGGCCAAGTCCATCTGGGGTTCAATCCGAACCACCACAAGGAAGGTGCTTCCCGGAAGCGCCTGCGAAGTGGAAATCGTCCGCGTCACCAGGACCGCCAGGTCGGAGACGTCGATCGTGATCGAAGCCCGTCCGGTCGCGCCCTCGTCATCCGTGCCTCTCACCGTGATCGTGCGGATTCCCGGCGTCGAGAACGTGGTCGTCACCACCGGATCGGTGGTCGACTGATCGTAGACCCCGTCGCCGTTGAAGTCCCACTCGTACCTCACAATCCGACCATCAGGGTCGAAGCTACCAGACGCATCCAGCCGGACATCCTCGCCCGTCCTCGGCTCCGCCGGGGACGACGTCACGGAGACGCTTGGCGGCTCATTGGTCGCAGCGCCGATGGTGAACGGATCGCGAAGGTTCAGCTCCAGCTCGGACGGATTGGTCACGCTCCCATAGAGAATCTTGGCTCTCGTGATCCCGCTCGTGTACGTTGGGAAGAGCGAGAGATCGAACTCCGTGCCCAGCGGCCCCAGCACCATGCCGTCGCCTCGTCCCTGGTCCCACGTCCACGAGATCTCCGCCGACGGTGGATTCAGCGTCCACGAGTCGCGGAAGTCGAACGAATCGTCCTGGACGATCCATCCCGCATCCGCGGGCACCCCCGAGACGGTTAGCTGGACAGCACCCGCGCTCCCAGCCGGATCTCCGTTGAGAAGGACAAACAACGAGATCTCCCCTGTTTCGGTATCCCGGTAGAGGAAGAAGACCGCTGTATTGGCCTCCTCGTACCCTGTGTTCGATTGCGTGTTCTGGAAACCGTAGAACGCCACTGCGTCCTGCGCGCTCTCCAGCGGCCTGATGGGAACGCGCGTTTCCCCCTGACTAACAGTATAGAAGCCGTCTCCCTGCGCTACACCCGCTAACGGAAGGAGGAGAACGACCACTGCCAGAAGGAAGAAAAGGCCGTTACGGACCTTAAGCACCTTCATTAGCAACCTCCTTTGTTGGCTGTCTCATCTTTTTCATATCAAGATTCAAAGCAGCAATTCATCCAGACTGTAGCAGATCCGTAGGCTGCAAGTCTGTAACACTGATTACGCAGTTGCTGCCCCCCTTTCGCCATAGACAGGTGCGCCGTTCTCAAAGCGCCACCGCAATCTGATACAGGATGTCGTCGACGGCCGCCTTGGCTGCCTCCAGCGGGTCGGCGGTCAACAGCGAGAACAAGGGCCGATCCTCATGGGTGGATGACGTCGTGAAGCGAACGTCTCCTTGCGCGCCGAAGACCGTGGCGAAGAGGCTCACGGTCGCCTGCTTCTCCATGCCGAACAGGAGACCCACCGGGCTGATCAGAATCTGCCACGTTGTGTTCAAGAACGAGGTTGCGCTCAAGAGCAACAGCGACCGCTCCGGTCGATACGAGATCTTCCGATCCCATCGAACCACGCGCAGGACCACCATGTAATCCACCCCAAGGGTGGTCGTCAGCCGCCGCATCCCGTCGACTGTGATTCCGTTGCCCATGTACGCACCGGTCGCCCTCTGCGCCTGCATCAACTCTCCTTGGGAGCAGACCTGAACTCCGGTCATCATGGCACAGCGTTGGGCGGCATAGTTCCGTAGAATCTCTAACTCCGCCGTCGGGACAGCGGCCGCCGATTGCACGAACACGGCCAGCTTCCTGGGCTGCGCCACGCCGTGCATCGACACGACGAGGACGACCATGCCCAAGATCGCCAACAACAGGCTGCGATGTCTTCGTCTCATCATCCCTCTTCACCACCCGCGGTTTCTTGCGTTGGGTAGGAGTCTAGTCCACGCACAGCCCCCGGCTGTAGGAACGGTGTCGATGCCCTCTCCCATCTTTGTCTACGGGGGGATGGACACCTGTCCTATCGGCATGTGGATCTCAAGGGACACGGGCCGGAGGTACGCTGGCCGTTCTGCCGCTGCACAGCGTTTCGTGGCGCAAGGATCACATGATGAGTAGAAGAGAGGCATCAACAGAAGAGATCCGATCCCAATGAAGAGGGACGCGGCCTCTGCAGAGGAGGCCGCGTCCGCTCTCTGACACTAACTCTCTTGCCGGACGCGCACTTCGCGTCCGAATGCCTTATGCGTTGATTTCCAACTCCTGCGGACACTGCGCCGTATGGGGATGCGCCGGTCCCTGGTACACCTTCAGCTTACGCAGCATACTCTTGCCCAGATTCGACTTGGGGAGCATGCGGCGTACCGCCTCCTTCACCGGCATGGTGGGGCGGCGTTCAATCAACCGGCGATACGTCATCTCCTTCAGCCCGCCGATGTACCCGCTGTGTCGCTGGTACATCTTCTGATCCCATTTCTCCCCTGTAAGGTCAATGCGTTCCGCGTTGATCACGATGACGTAGTCGCCGGTGTCCACATGCGGGGTATAGATGGGCTTGTGCTTGCCCTGTAGAATCAGGGCGATCTCGGTCGCGATGCGTCCGAGCCGCTTTCCATCCGCGTTGACCACGTACCATGCTCGGTCCCAGCTCTTGCCTATCTCTTCGTTCTTGGCTACAAACGTCCGTTGCATCTCACCGCTCCTTCGAAGGATCTCACCCAGACGAGGATTATATCGACGCCCATTCGTCGTTTCAAAGCCAGCCTATCGCCGAGTGATCGTAGCCTCCGGTTCGGGACCGACGGAGACGATCTCCACCGGCACACCCACCGCACGCTCGATGAACGCGATGTACACCTGAACCTGCTTCGGCAGGCGCCCATACTCGCGAACTTCAGAGATCGACTCCTCCCACCCCGAAAGCACCTCATACGCTGGTTCACAGCGCGCGAGCCGCTCCGCCATGGGGGGAAAGCGCTCCTCCGATCGGCCGTCGATGCGATATCCGCAGCAGACCGGCAGCTCATCGAATCCGGAGAGAACATCCAGTTTGGTGATCGCCAGCCCTGTACAACCGTTCAACCTGACCGCGTGCCGAAGCGCCACCAGATCGAGCCACCCGCAATCGCGCGGGCGTCCCGTGGTGACCCCGTACTCCCCACCGATCTCTCGCAGCCGCGCCTCCGGCGGCCCGCTCACCCGCGTCGGGAACGGACCGGCGCCCACACGGGTCATGTACGCCTTGAAGACCCCCAAGCGTCGATCCACCGCCACCGCCGGGATCCCCAACGCCTGAGAGAGCCCGGCGAACGTCGTCGCCGAGGACGTCACGAATGGGTACGAGCCGTGGTCCAGATCCAACAGAGCCCCTTGTGCCCCTTCGAACAGCACGTCCCCTGCCGAGGCCATTGCCTCCACGATCTCCTCCTCCACCGGTCCGATCGTCGAGAGCAACGGTTCGGCCTCTGAGATCACGTCTCCCAGGAGCGCGCTCGCCTCCATGGACTGGATCTGCTCGCTCGTCGGCCACGCGCGCTGCAACATCTCGATTCGGCGCTGCAGCCGCTCCCTTGCCACCTGAGGAACCAGCAGATCTCCCGCGCGCAGACCCAGCTTGGCCGCCTTGTCGCCGTACGCCGGCGCAATCCCTCGGCGTGTGGTCCCGAAGTGACTCCCACTGCCCTCCAGCTCCTCCAGCAGCCGGTGATACGGCAGGATCACGTGCGCTGTGTCGGCAATCCTCAGACGCGGACGCCATCCGAGATGGAGAGAGAGCTCCTCCCACTCCTTCCGGAGGATGCCGAAGTCCACGACCATCCCCCCGGCCAGGACGGAGGTCGTCTCGGGGTAGAATGCACCGGCCGGAATCAGGTGCGTCCCGAACTTGCGCCCGCGATCGATCACGGTGTGACCGGCATTCGGCCCTCCGTTGAAGCGGACCACCATCCGCGCCTGACGCGCCAACAGATGGGTGATCTTGCCCTTCCCCTCATCGCCCCACTGAAGTCCCACAATCGCGGTTGCCATGTTGCCTCCTTATCGGGGGTCTTCGACCGAAACACGTGAAAGGCCGACCCGGATCTGCATGCCGTCGAACGAGATCTGCTCCGTGTGTTCGCCGTCTACCGAGGCTCTCTCCACCAGACTCTCCGCCAGGATCTCTTCTGCGATCTCGTCGAGGTGCCCGCGAACGACCTCATCGAGCGGCGGGTTCGCGCTGAACGTTACATGCACCCGATCCACCACATCGAACCCCGCGTTCTTCCGCGCCAGCTGGATCCGATGCGTCAGTTCTCGCACGAGCCCCTTGCGTCGCAGCGCCTCGTTCAGCTCGGTGTCGAGCACGATGCGTACGCCGCCCTCTTCCGACAAGACGAGGTGATCGGGCAGCGTCCTCTCGTAGAGGATGTCCTCCGATCGCAGCTCGAAGGTATGGTTGTCCTTCTCGGCAGAAATCGGCCCCGCGTTCGACAGACGACGCAGCGACTCCGCCGACTGCTCGCGGATCCACGCCGACGCCGTCGGCGCCTGACCTCCCAGCCGGGGTCCCAAGCTCCGGTAGTTCGGCACCGGACGCTCCTCCCCCAGCGTATCCATCGAGTCGATGACCTGGACCGACTCGACGTTGAGCTCCGTCTTCATGAGCTGTAGAAGATCCCCTGACAGCGACACGTCACGAGGACGCTCCACGAAGATACCGGACAACGGCTGTCTCACCTTGAGCTGGGCGACATTGCGCGCCTGGTGCCCCAGCGCCACCGCCTGTCTCACCCACGCCATCCCCGCCTCCAGCGCCCCATCGACATCACCGGTCGCGTCGGGATACCCACACAGGTGCACCGACTCCTCATCCTTCGGTCCTCGGAGCGAGCGGTACACCGCCTCGGAAAGAAACGGGATGAACGGAGCCGCCAGCTTGGCCCATGCAATCAACGCCGCGCGCAGCGTTCCGTACGCCGCCATCTTGTCCGGCCCCATCCCTCCACGCCAGAACCGCCGTCTCGAGAGACGGATGTACCAGTTGGAGAGGTCGGACATCCATGTCTCCATCGCCGACGTTGCAGTGACCACATCGTAGGCATCCAAGGCAGACCGCACGACCTGGGTCGTCGAGGACACCCTGGAGACAAGCCATCGGTCGAGCACCGTAAGAAACGCCGGATCGACGGAATGCACCGCTGGATCGTACCCATCGATCGAGGCGTACAGAGCGAAGAAATCGTGGACGTTGCGGGCCGTGTCCAAGAACCGGTACAGCGGCTCCTTGATCTCCGCATCCCCCAGCCGCTTCGATTTCCACGGAGCGCTGGAGGAGTAGAGGTACCAGCGCAAGCAGTCCGCCCCGACCGAATCAATCGCTTCCCAGGGGTCCAGTACGTTTCCCTTGCTCTTGCTCATCTTCAGGCCGTTTGCGTCCAGTCCCAGCCCTGTTCCAATGCAGTTCCGGAACGGCGCTTGCCCGTGGACGATCGTGCTGGTCGCGAGCAACGTGTAGAACCACCCGCGTGTCTGCTCCATGGCCTCGCAGATGAAGTCGGCGGGGAAGTTCTCCTCGAACTGCTCCCGGTTCTCGAACGGATAGTGCCACTGCGCCGAGTGCATGCTTCCAGAGTCAAACCATGTGTCGATAACGTACGGAACACGACGAGCCGTTCCCTTGCACCCGGGGCACGAGAGCGTCACCCGGTCGATGTACGGTCGGTGGAACTCAACCTCGCGAGCCAGTTCAGCGTCCTGCGCATGCTCGACCAACTCCGTTCGGCTCCCCACACTGGTCACACGCTCGCAGTCTTCGCACACCCAGAGGTTCAGCGGCGTGCCCCAGAACCGATCTCGCGACAGGGCCCAGTCCTTGAGCCCAGCAAGGAATCCGGCCAATCGCCCCTCCCCCACGTGTGAAGGATGCCACCGGATCGATGCATTGAGGGCGATCATCTGCTCTTTCACCTCCGTGGTACGGATGTACCACGAGTCTCGAGCGTAGTACAGTAGGGGGGTATCGCACCGCCAGCAGAACGGGTATTCGTGCTCGTACGGGGAGGAGGCGTACAGCACGCCGCGCTCGTCAAGATCCTCAACGATGCGCGGATCGACCTCCTTGACGAACACGCCCGCACCCAACGGAAACTCCTCGGTGAAACACCCGGCCAGATCCACCGGTTGGAAGAACGGGAGCCCCACCTCCTGGCCGAGGCGATAGTCATCCTCACCAAACGCCGAGGCGATATGGACGATTCCCGTCCCGTCCTCCAGGTTGACGAAGTCGGCTGCGTACACTCGATGCGCCGCCGGATCCGAGGTCAACGCATACGGCGGCGAATACCGCAGCCCGACCAACTCGCTTCCCGACCACTCTCGGACGATCTCGTAGTCGCCACGGACCATCTCCTCAAGGCGCGTCTTGACCAACAGCAGATGCTCCTCTCCCTGGCGCACCTCCACGTAGGTCGCCTCGGGAGAGACCGCGGCCGCCACATTCGCCGGCAGCGTCCACGGGGTGGTCGTCCATGTCAGAAGCGACGTTCGTACCCCCTCCGAAAGCTGGAAGTTGGCGTCCACGTCCTCCACCACCGGAAGACGTACCGTCACGGTAAGATCCTCGACGGTCTTGTACCCCTGCGCAACTTCATGTGACGACAGCCCCGTTCCGCAGCGCGGACAGTACGGGAGCGTCTTGTGCCCCTGGTACAACAGTCCGCGGTCGAACATCAGTTTCAGCTCCCACCAAAGGGTCTCGATGTAGTCGTCCGTGTACGTAACGTAGGCGTTCTCGAAGTCGATCCAGAACCCCATGCGCTTCATCATCCGTTCCCAGTCCGCCTTGTACCGCCAGACGGACTCCTTGCACTTCTCCACGAACCGCTCCACGCCGTACGCCTCGATCTCCGGCTTGCTGTTCACACCGATCGCTTTCTCAACCTCCAGCTCGACCGGAAGCCCGTGGGTGTCCCATCCCGCCTTGCGCAAGACGTACTGGCCGGACATGGTGCGAAACCGTGGGAACAGGTCCTTGTACACGCGCGGCATCAGATGGCCGATGTGCGGCTTCCCGTTCGCCGTCGGCGGTCCTTCAAAAAACACAAACGGTTCCGCGCCACGCGTAGCATCAAGGGACTTGGCGAACGTCTCTTGCTGCTCCCAGAACGCGAGAACATCCGCCTCTCTCGCGCCCGGATCCTGGATCAGCTTCTCATACCGCTTCATCGAAAACTCCTTACCCATGCAACAACCATCCCGTGAGAGACACAAAGAAAGAAGAGAGAAGACACGCCGGTACGCCCCGCTATCGGGGCTTGGGAATATAGATGAGCAGAGGTCTATACAGTGCAAGGTTCGCGTTCATCGTCGATCGGGACCATCATAGCTTCTGGAACGCGCGCCGTCAATCACGACCGCTCCCTCTGAGCGGACGAAGCCCACGTTCCTGTGCACTGCGGCCACATGTCCCGCCTCCGCCGTTGACGCGTGCGACGTCCGGTCCGGGTCTGCGTCCGTGACACCGGTCGGCTCACCACGTAGGATCCTTCTTACCATGAGACGATTTCACAAACCCTCCCAGCCGTTTGCCTTGCTCTCGCTCTTTCTGACCCTGCTCCTCTCCGGCTGCTACGGCGCAGGAAGCGGACCGATCGCCGTGCTGTCCAGCCCTGTGATCTCGGGATCCGCGCCGCTCCAGGTCACGTTCGACCTCTCGCTGTCCGTTCATCCGCGGGGCCAGTCGATGCAGTACGAGATCGAGTTCGGCGACGGTTCCGATCCCGTTTCGGGTGCGGAGCTCTCGCTTCCCATCGTCTACACCTATCACGAGAGCGGCACCTACGAGGCCACCCTGCACCTCGTCGATGAGAAGGGAAAGGCCGATTCCGACACGCTGGTGATCACGGTCAACGGCCAGAACCGCCCGGTCGGCATCGAGGTCGGCCAGACCGCCTCCGACTTCACCGCCCACACCACGGACGGCGGAGAGGTCACGCTGTCGGATCATCGCGGATCTGTCGTACTGCTGGAGTTCTGGGGCGCGTGGTGCCCTCCTTGCCGTCGGAGCATGCCGCATCTGCACGACCTGATCACCGAGTACGCAGACCGAGGCTTGGTGGGAATCATCGTCTCCACCGATCTTGTCGAACAGGACGCCATCGACTTCTTGCAGACTCATGGATTCACGCAGTTCATCAGCGTGTGGGAGCCGGGCGGCAAGCACGGAAACCCGATCGACCAGTTGTATCAGGTCACCAGTTACCCCACGACGTTCGTCCTCGACCGTCAGGGGGTGATCCGATGGATCACCCATCCGAACTCGATCACCGGCGCATTGCTGGAGGCCCTCTTGTAGTGCCGCGTGCGGTGAGCATCCAGAGAAGATCCACGGTCGCACCTCGTTTCGCTGGGAATCCCACCTCCCGCGACGTATCCTCATGGGACCCCATACGACGAGGTCGATCATGAAGACAGTCTTTCACAGGATCGTGTCGGGCCTGTCGGCGGAGTATGCCGACCTACGGTTCGAAGAGAACCGGAAGATCCGTATCTCCTACGAGGGCAAGCAGCGCACCGAGGTCGCCACCACTCTCACCTCGGGAGGACATGTCCGCGTCTACGCCCAAGGCGGCAAGGCGACGGCCTCGTTCTCGAACACAGACCGCGCCGAAGCCATCGCGCGGTCCACCGAAGCGTCGGCCGCGCTCGTCGGCCGCGCTCGGGAGAGGCCGCTTCGCGTGGTGCCAGCGCCGGTGATCACCGAGACCTTCCCGATCACGCCGACCGTGGATCCACGCACGGTCTCGTTTCAGGAAAAGCTCGATCTGACCACCCATTACAATCAGATCGTCCTGCGAAACCCCCACGTGATCACGACCCAAACCATCTACGACGAGTTCTCCTCTCGTCGCCTCTTCGTCAACTCTGAAGGGACCGTCATCGAGTACGACGTTCTGAATGTCGGTCTGTACGGACTGATCGCCACCAAGAAGGGATCCATCGTCCAACAGGTCCGGTTTGCCTTCGGAGGGAACACTGACTTCGCATCGCTGCGCGATCGAGACGACGATCTCCAGAGGCAGATCGAAAAGGCCTGCGAGCTCCTCGACGCCGAGCCGGCCAAGGCCGGGGTCTTTCCCGTGGTGCTCGATCCGTCGGAGTCGGGCGTGTTCATCCACGAGGCGTTCGGCCATCTTTCGGAGGCGGACGGGCTGCAGAACAACCCGTCGTTCCGTGCCAAGCTCCAGCGGGGACAACCACTCGGCGCACCGATCCTCAACGTCTCCGACGACGCGACCCTGCCCGACCTTCCGGGAAGCTACGAGGTGGACGACGAAGGGGTCCGCGGCATGAGAACGCCGTTGATCACAAAGGGAGTTCTGTCCGGACGGCTGCACTCGCGAGAGACGGCGGCGGAGTTCGACGAGCCGCTCTCCGGGAACATGCGTGCCGTGGACGTGCAGTTCACGCCGATCGTCCGCATGTCCAACATCCTGATTGAACCCGGAGAGACCCCGTTCGACGAGATGATCGCCTCCATCGATGACGGCTACTACCTCGTGGGGGCCAAGGGAGGCCAGACCTCCGGGGATCAGTTCACCTTCGGCGCCCAATGGGGGTACCGCATTTCGAGCGGCAAGCTGGGCCCGATGGTTCGAGACATCAACATGTCCGGCGAGCTGTTCTCCACGCTGCAAGCGATCAGCATGATCGGGGATGATCTGCGGTTCGGAGAACGCGGAGGATGCGGAAAGGGCGGGAGTGGACCCATGCAGGTGAACCGAAAATCCGGCAAGGGCTCGCCGCACATCAAGATCGATGCGGTTACGATTGGAGGCATCTGATGCACCCCACGCTGCAGCGCGCAGAGAAGCTGGCTGATCAGGCAGAGCTGTACTGGAGTCAAGAGCACACCATCTCGGTGAGCTACGAGAACTACACGCTTCAGCAGGTCATCGAGAACGACACATCGGAGAGCTCGCTGCGGGTCATCCAAGACGGGAAGATCGGCGCGGCGTACGCGGTCACACCCGATCGACCGGAGTTCTTGGATCACGCGAACCTCGCGGCACGGTACGGTGATCCTGCGGGGTTCTCGTTCGCCGGTCCCGCCGTCTACCCCGACGTCGATCATGCCGATGAAGAGACGGCGAAGCTGACGTCGGCGGATCTCATCGAGACCTGCGAGCAGATCAAATCCAAGATCCGTTCGTACCTTCCGAACGTGGCGCTGACCGTGGGCGCGCACCGATCGGTCTCCAACCTCTTCGTCCAGTCCACACGCGGGGCCGATGCTGCCGATCGCGCCACGTCAATCAGCTACTTCTTCGGCGCACCCTTCGCCGGCGCCGGGATCGGCATCTATCGGCTTCAGTCATCGACATCGCCCCGGCCGGTGGACGATGCACTGATCGACGAGTTCACCGAGTGGTACGCGTGGGGACAGAAGAGCTCTACGCCGTCCACCGGTCGCCTTCCTGTTCTGCTTGCCCCCCAGGCCGCGTTCCTCCTGCTCATGCCCCTGCTGGCCGGCGTCAGCGGAGACGCGGTATGGAAGGGGACATCGCCTCTAAAAGAGCGGCTGGGAGAGGTCATCCTGTCGGAGAGACTGACCGTCCGCGACAATCCGCTGATCGATCACAACGTCCATGCGAGACGTTTCGACGATGAAGGCGTTCCGTGCGCCGAACAGACCATCGTGGACCGCGGCCGCCTGCAGCAGTTTCTGTTCGACCAGCGTGTCGGCGCGGCCATGGCGCACCCCTCAACCGGCCATGGATTCAAACGCGCCCTGTTCGGAAGTGGCAGCGAAACCCCAGTGACCCCGTGGTTTGCCTGTCCCACCGTGGACGCCGGAGACGACGCTTGGCGCGATCTGGTCGGCGGAATGGACGAAGGGCTCCTCATCACAGGCGGCATGGGGTTCCACTCCGGGAACTACTCCCAGGGTCAGTTCTCCGTTCAGGCGATCGGCTTTCACATCCTGAAAGGGAAGGTCGTCGGCCGGCTCGACAAGACAATGATCTCCGGGAACATCTACGAAGATGGGCGCAACATTGCCGCGCTCAGTCGGGAGACCGCGCCGTGCGGTGGCTTCCTATCCCTGGGAGAATCCCCCTACATCCTGTTCGACGCTCTTCAGGTCGCGGGTCGGTCCTCGTAGGGTGAAGACGGATGCACAGTGGGCCACCGGGTTGAACCGCGGCGACCTGTCACGTTGCCGCGGCCACACCGTCCTGCGATCGACACCGGGAGAGGATAGAGATGCTTCACGTGCTTGATCATCCGCTCATTCAGAGCAAGCTCACGTTGATGCGTGACTCGAACACCGGCAAGGAGATGTTCCGTCGCCTGTTAGAGGAGATCACCGCCTTCATGGTGTACGAGATCACCCGCGATTACCCGCTCCGAGACCACGAGGTCAAGACGCCGCTTGAGTCGACGATGGGACGCCTACTGGACGCGAGCGTGGTGCTGGTTCCCATCCTACGGGCGGGAACCGGCATGCTGGGTGGCGTACTCAATCTCATCCCGATGGCCAAGGTCGGCCACATCGGCCTATTCCGGGATCCGGAGACCCTCAAGCCGGTGGAGTACTACTGCAAGCTGCCCCCGGACATCCAGGACGCACACATCATCCTGGCGGATCCGATGCTCGCCACCGGCGGAAGCGCAGTGGTCGCGACCGACGTAATCAAACGCGCGGGGGGCCGGGACATTCAATTCCTCTGCCTGGTGTCGGCGCCGGAAGGGGTGGCCGCCTACAGCGAAGCACATCCGGACGTTGCCATCTACACCGCCGCACTGGATCGCGAGTTGAACGCCAAGGGGTATATCCTCCCCGGCCTGGGAGACGCAGGCGATCGCATCTTCGGAACGTAAGGAGCAGCAAATGGACGACACGGTCCGGATCGTGGAGACGTGCGTGGTGCACAGCGAAGCTGAGCGGACGACCCTTTGGGAGATCTACCGCGGTGCCTTTGAGCGGCTCAACGAGAGGACGCCGATCCACCATGGGGGGTTCCACGAAGCGCAGTTCCATCAGATTCTTCAGGACGACGAATTCACCAAGTTCCTGGTGTACACATGCGCCGAGCTGGTCGGGGTCACGCTCCTCACCCACCGGCTGCACAAGATCCCGTGGATCAACCCTCAGTACTTCGAGCGCCGCTATCCGGAGCGCGCCCGCGAGGGCAAGATCTTCTTCCTCCCCGCCGTCGTCATCGACCCCCGACATCAGGACCTGCGGATGATCGGCGCCAAGCTTCTGCAACAGGCGCTGACAACACTCGGAGAGGATGCCATCTTGGCCGTAGACTACTCTGAGACGTTGCGTCAGAGCCTGCCGGCGTTCGTGAGCCGCGGGTTCGGACGCACCTTCAAGGGAGAGATCCTGGATCGGCTGGTGTATCAGATCTTCTACTACGAGGACCCGAAGTAACGAACGGTCAGCCATTCCGTACGATCGACGGGAGATCTCGGAAATCCTCGATCACGTGCGAAACCACCTCGCGAAGCCGGTCGTCCTTGGGGTTGGCGGCCACCGGAAGCCCAACACGGGACAGCACCGGCAGATCGTTGATGTGATCTCCGACGAAGCAGATCCGATCCATGGACAGTCCATGCTCGCGCGCCACCGCCTCCAGCGCCTGTTCCTTGCCCCAGAGATGCACACGGACCTCGCTGCCGCCGGTGAACCGCCCGTCCATGACGACCAAACGGTTCGCCCAAACGAAGCCCATCCCCAGCTCTTGTGCAGCCCGCTGTGCGACCAGCTCGACGCCGGAGGAGAGAATCCCCATGAGGACGTGTTCTCGAAGGGCGTCCACGGCCTCTCTCACCCCGGTCGCGTACGGCGGAGGGAACACCCCCTCCTCCACGCGGGAGACGGGGATGCCGGTCAGCAGCTCGGCCTCGGCCGCCACCCACTCCGCGTAGGCCTCGCGCCGGGGGAAGAACGCCTCCTTGAGCCGTCGCGACGCCTCCGCCACGCCCGCCGCCGCAGCCACGGCACCCCAGCTCGACTCGAAGTCGACGCCGTGATATCGTACCAGAGTCCCATCCAGGTCGAAGATCACGGCGTCAATGCGTTGCATGATGCGCTATCGGTACCGCTACGGGACGATCAACCGTGAGCCCACACCGATGCCGAGCGTCTTCAGCGTTCCGCTCGGAAGCTCCAGCGCATACTGGTAGGGCGCGCCGGCCCTGTACAAATCCGAGACCATCGCCTCCATCGTCGTGCTCCCCGCCCACTCCCCGGTTTCGGTGAAGAAGGCAATGTCAAGATCGAACGGCACCGTATCCATCACGAACCCCGCCTCCACCACCGTGTCGAACACGAACAGGATGCCCGGGAACCCCTCGATCAGCTCCTGCGGGAACCCACGGAATCCGGTGGCCCGCGCGTGCGGCGAGGCCGCAACGAACACGGGGACCTCAACCCGGTCTCCAGCAGGGATCTCCACCGTCACGCTCTCCCGGGGCAACGTGCCCAGGATCCCCAGTCCGAGCGTCTCCGCCTCAACGGCCGCCAGCGGCGCCGTATCCTCCCCTGCCGCCGGGTAGACCGTGACCGGAACCTCGCCGAGGCCATCGCCGTCCGCGTCGGCCACGGCCCCCCGGCCCCAGTAGTTCCCCACGCCGTCCACGGTCCAGACGTTGCCTTCGCCCTGATCGCTGACCAAGGTCACCCCGTCGTTCAAAAACGCGTTCTCTGTGAACCGGTTCTCGCGGGAGTCCTTGTTCGTGTACAGATGCTGCATGGAGTTGTCAGCCAGGACGTTTCCGCGGAACGTGTTCTCCCTCGTGACCGATCGGGTGAATGTCTCGGGAAATAGGATTCCGCGCTCGTGCTGACTGATCAGGTTGCGCTCCAGTGTGTTCTCTGACCCCGCGATCGCCACTCCGTAAGCGCTGGAGACCACCGTATTGGACAGGATAGAGTTGTTGGCGGCCGACGCTTCCAGGATGATGCCGATCTCGCTTCCGTAGATCAGATTCTCCTCCACCCGGTTACTAAACGCTGACTCCAGAACGATTCCTTCCGCCATCTTGTCACGGTTGTCGTGAATCGTATTCCCGTGAACCCTGTTGCGGGAAGATCCTCCCAACAGGGCGATGCCGGAGATCGTCAAGTACAAGTCGTTCCCGGAGATCACATTGTCCGACGAGGCCACCAGCCGGATTCCCGAGTCGTTGACGTACGAGAAGTTGTCCCGAATCCGGTTGTTGTCCGAGAGGGTGAGCTGAATCCCGGAGAGCCGGTTGTTCTTCACCACGTTCTCATGCACCTCGTTGTTCTCGGAACGGATCAGGTGAATGCCGTGCTCGGTGACCACGTTGGAGATCCGGTGCGCCACGTTCAGCGTCACGGTGGAGTCTTGAACGAACGCGAGCACCAGACCGTCCCCGTTGACGATCTCGTTGTTGGAGATGACGAGGTTCCGGCTGTTGGCCACGGTCAGATGCCCGGTCTCCAGTCCGGAGATCGTGTCTCCGTCCAGTCCGTAGTAGTAATGGATCGGCCAGCCGTTGTGCTCGTTGCTGGTCGCGATCTGATGCCGGTACTGCTCGACCGACTCGCCGACCACGCGCAGCCCGCGTCCCGCGGTGAGCAATGCGTTCCCTTCGACGACCATGTCGGTCGATGAGACGATGTCGATCCCGTTCAGGGAGTTGGCCACCGTGCAACCTCGGATCACCCCACCGTCCGCAAACCCGATGCGGATGCCGGCCCCCATCATCTCGTTTGCGTACTGGATCACCAGCCCGCGCAACTCAAACCGGGAGGCGATGTTCTCTATCCGCACGCCGTAGTGTCCGCCCTCGGGCACCTGGATCTCCCATCCGGCGATGATGTACGGATCGTCCGCTGTGCCGGCTCCTCCCACCACACCGTTCTCTTCGGTGAAGTCCGCGTCTCCCAGAATGCTGATCGGCCCGCGCAGGTTGGCTCCCCACCCCGTCAGTCCCACCAGCAGGAGTCCGATAGAAAGCAGTCCAGCAATCCTTCGCTTCATGAAATACACCCTCCTTCTCCGTTCGCGCGATCCTAGGGAATCCTCCACGGAACCCCACCCGGATCCGCCATGCAGCATTTCGTTGTTCCCGTCGTCCGCTGCAGGCCTCATGCTCAATAATGGAACGTTGGACCCGGGGTCCAACGCCGTAAACACCCGTTCTGAACAGTTCTCTCGCATTATAGTCCGGCGAGAAGCGATCAGCAAAGACCCTCCGTCGGATTCTTCCATCGTACGCAGAGAGGGTGTGCCGACCGTGGAGGAAGCGTGGCGATTCGGTGAACGCACGCCCTCGGCCCGTACGCTCCGGCAGCACGGGAAAAACGTCCCGTTCGCGATGCACGCAGATACCCTGCGCGAGACCCTCCGCCGGTAGACTAGAGACCATGAATGTCAAGACGCCTCCTGGGTTCTACTTCGTCCTGCTTCTCGCCCTTCTCGCCTTCATCTACGGTGCCGGGCTCACGCGCCCCCCCCGCGACGACCCCGAGTCGGCTTCCGCGCCCGATATCGGCGGGAGCGGTCGCGTCGGGGTCTACTTGACCGCGTACGCACTGACCAAGCCGTCGGTCATGGAGGCCGTCTACTCGGCACGGGACGCAGGCCAGATCGACACACTGGTGATCAACGTGAAGAACATGCACGGCGAGATCACCTACGCCAGCCAGATCCCGCAAGCACAGGAGATCGGCGCCTCCACCGGTCGTCTGGACATGACCGCGTGGTTGGGCGAGCTCCGAGCCCGCGGCTTCTATCTGATCGCCCGTCAGGTGGTCTTCTACGACCCGCTGCTCGCTCGGCACCTCGGCCTGGACGATGCCTGGGTTCCCGGCGACCATCCGGTGGCGTGCGAGTACAACCTGGCGGTGGCCGAGGAAGTGGCGGCACTGGGGTTCGACGAGCTTCAGCTGGACTACATCCGCTACGCCGACGTCGGCGCCTTGGAACCGGTCTACGAGTCTCGCTACGAGGCGATCACCGGTTTCGTCGCCGAGGTTCGCCATCGTCTCCCGGTCGGGATGTCTCTGTCCGCCGATCTCTTTGGGCGCGTGCTCTGGCCGTGGAACACGCGTCGCGTCGATCCGATCGGTCAGTCGCTGGAGGATCTGGCGCCGCACCTGGACCACATCTCTCCGATGGTCTACCCGTCCCACTATCACGAGCAACTCTACCGGGATGACCCGTATCGCACCGTTCAAGACGCGATGCGCTCGGGTACCGAGCGCGTCGAGACGAGCCTTCGCCCGTTCCTGCAAGCGTTCGACCGTCACCTTCCCGAAGGAATGTCGCTTGAGCGCTACATCGACGAGCAGATCAAGGCCGCCCGGGCGCACGGCGCCGATGGCTACCTCTTCTGGCATCCTGCCTGCGAGTACGACCCGCTGTTTCAGGTGCTAGAGCCCTGTCTTCCCTGACACGACCGATCACCGACCGCTTCTCTCAAACGACCTTACCTTCCCAGAGAAGCCGGCAACCACGAAGGTCACGAAGAACGGCAACAAGCACGATGAATTCGGCCGGCAAGCGCAACCACACGAACTGATCGTCTCTCTGCGAACTCTACGAACCCAATGAACCAGCGTCCGGCACTCTCCTTGCCCCTTGACCCCCTGAACTCCGAACCTTGTGCTTTGGCTCTCGTCCTGTTCTTCGTGGTCGATTCTGTGGCCTCGTTCTCGCATCGCCCTCTGGTGGTGGGTACGATTCGGGCGAGGTGAACATCGTATCATGTCGGAACGCTTCTCATTCACTGTGGACCGCCGCGATCCCCACACGGACGCGCGCACCGGTGCGCTGACCACCCCCCACGGCGACGTGAGGACCCCGGCGTTCGTGGGCGTGGCCACCCGAGGCACCATCAAGGCGCTGGAGCCGCAAGGGCTCCGCGAGATCGGTCTCCAGATGCTGATCGCCAACACCTACCACCTGCATCTGCTGCCCGGCGAGGATACCGTGGCCGCGTTGGGTGGTCTGCACGCCTTCTCGGGGTGGGACGGCCCCATCATGACCGACTCGGGGGGGTTCCAGGTATTCAGCCTCGGGGCGAGCAAGGAGCATGGGGTCGGCAAGGCCGCCACCCTGTTCCCCGGCCATGCGCCGACGCCGAGAGCCGCCCGCCCGGCCAAGCCGCTCGTGCGCCTCACCGAGGAGGGCGCTGACTTCCGATCGGTGATCGACGGCTCCCGGCACTCGTTCACCCCGGAGTCAGTGATCACCCTGCAGCGCAAACTGGGCGCCGACATCATCCTTCCCCTGGATGAGTGCACATCGCCGCTGCACGATCACGCCTACACACGTCGATCGATGGAGCGCACGCACCGTTGGGCGCTGCGCGCGCGGGAGGCGTTCACCGTGCTGCGCGGCGACCCCACCTTCCCGAACCCCCACCAGGCGTTGTACGGGATCGTCCAGGGCGGTGCCCACCACGATCTACGCACCCAGAGCGCCCGCTTCATCGCCGGCCTCGGATTCGACGGATTCGCTATCGGGGGATCGCTGGGCAAGTCCAAGCAGGAGATGCTCAGCGTCTTGGAGTGGACCTCCCCCCTCCTGCCAAGCGGCGCGCCCCGTCACCTCCTCGGCATCGGCGAGATCGAAGACCTGTTTCGCAGCGTTGCGCGAGGGGTGGACACCTTCGACTGCGCCGCGCCGACACGCTTGGCGCGGAACGGGAGCGTTCTTCTGCAGGGCGCACCGCGGCATCGCATTCACCTCAAGAACGCCGCGTACGAGCGGGACGATCGTCCGATTGATCCCGGCTGCGACTGTTCGACCTGTCGGGGACACTCGCGTGCGTACCTGCGCCATCTCTGTCGGGCCGGCGAATTCTCATTCTACCGCCTGGCCACCGTGCACAACCTCCGGTTTCTGCTCCGTCTGATGGAGAGGATCCGTCAGGCGATCGTAGACGGCGGCTTGACCGCGCTCGCCGGCGAATGGGGCGTGGATCTACAGAGACCCGGACCGGGGCAGCACTAGACGCGCGGCTCGTGCGTACATTGGACGGTGAGAGCCCCCTCGAACGCCGTGCTCCCAGCCGGGCGCGAAACGGGCAGCGCGGGAGGGCCCTTCGCCCTCCCGCGCTGCCCGTAGGAGTCATTGCCTTCACTGAATCTCGTGCTACCGAAAAATCCTCCGGAACGAGTTACGGAGCGCGGCCACATCGAGGTTGTTAAAGTCCAACGTCAGCGCCACCCGATGCGTTCCGCCCAGCCTGTGTCCAGCGTACGCGTAGTCGAGCAGAAAGCCTTCTACGTTCACGCCGGCACCGAACGTCAGCGTCACCCCGCGTTGGGAGATCACGCCCAGCCGCAGCTCGAACGTTGGCACCGGAGCGTACACCAGGCCGACGTGGCTGGATCCGCCGAAGTGAAGATCCACCGCCAACAGGACCGCGTTGGCCAGTCGCGCCGACGCCCCCATCTGAAGGTCGGTGAGGAACCGATCGCGATCCCCATCGTAGGACACCCCGCCGAGCAAGTTGACCATCGTCGCGCCAAACGCCGTGTCGGTGATCGAGACGGGGCCCAGCTGAAAGCTCGGAAGTGCGGTGAGGAACCCCAGGTCGATCGCAAACCCGGTCCCGGCTTCTTCCGCCATGCGCGCCGACAGATACTTCACCCGCATTCCCAGCGAGAAGCCGGATCCCAGGCTGGAGAGGAACGGGATCGACCCGGGATCCAGGCCGACACCGA
>CAZQHD010000031.1:0-19798 GCA_964593295.1 uncultured Thermotogae bacterium
GGAACAGAACGCCCGGAGGGCCTCTTCAGGGGCTCTCCGGGCTGTGTACGGATCGATCAGTCCCTGGCCCGCGGCCCGGAAGAAGAAACAGGAACGACGGACAAGGTTCGGCCAGTGGCCTTGGGGTTGGGAGAGCCGAGAGCGGCGGATGATAGAGAGAGGGTCCGTCCCTCATTGGGCACGAGGAACAAGGGAGACGATCATGCAATCGGTCATCGAACAAGCGATTCAGCTGGAAGAGAAGGCGGAGAAGAACTATCGAACCGCGGCACGGAAGACAACCGACCCCGGGGCGCAGAAGATCCTCGATCTGTTGGCAGAGCAAGAGGCGGAGCACGCGAAGGCACTTCGACAAATGGGCGGCGTGAACGATCTTTCCTCCGTGGACCTGATCGAGCAGGCCAAGGGATGGATCAAGGGAACGGTCGAGGGAGGCCTGCCTTCCATCTCTTCAGACGCAGAGTTGCTGGATGTGCTCAACCGCGCCATGGACATCGAGCACCAGACCGAGACCTTCTACGAAGAGCAAGGCGCGCGTGCGGAGGATCCGGCGGTGAGTACCCTGTTCTCCCGACTGGCAAGGATCGAGAGAGAGCATTATCTGTTTGTGGGATCTCTTGTGGAATACTTCAACCGTCCCCAAGAGTGGGTCGAGGACGCGGAGTTCGGACTTCGAGACGAGTACTAGAAGCCGTCTCGGCCCCCGCGACGGGAAGAGACTCTGTGCTCCTCTCTAGAGGAGAAGTCAGGGGATCTGTGGTAGACGCGATCTCCTTCCTGTGTGCAGAACGATCCGCGAACCCTGAATGACGCGGCTACTCCTCTGTGTCATCCAAGTCGTCTAGGTCGTCGAAATCATCCTCGTCGTCGAACTCCTCTTCGATGTCCGTTACGGCCAACTCCAGCGGATCCTCTTCGATGATCTCTAACGAAGCGCAACAGCTCTCACAGACGATCTGAGTGAATCTCTCGACTTCATCCGTGTTGATCGGAAGAGGCTCTCCACACTCCGGACAGAGAACAGTCTTGATCGGGTGGTCCATCTACGCTCCTACTTTCTCGGCGCTATCCGAACGGGTCTCATGGGGGATGGAGGAGCTCTGCTGAACACGGAGCGGATGAGTGTTGGAGGTCACCAACTCAGACCAGCACTTCGAGCACTTGGATCGAGCGCCCACCACAGCAGCGTGCGCAGGGATCTCGATCATCCTGCGGCATACCGGACAGATGATCTCGTACATTCTTCCTCCTCCCTCTTCAAGAGAAAGCCAGCACAGAAGATGCGCCTGAAGGTCTGGGACTGGGCTTGCTCAGCTCTGAGAGCAGCAGAGTAGCCGCTGGCTGTTCCGCGAGTCAATACCTGGGATCAGACCATTGGTTCGTCTTCCACGCCGGGAAGAAGGGGGATTGAGATCTGTCGCTCAAACCCCCTCTCGTGTCGAGGTCATCTGACCTTACGCACCAGCGACTACTTGTCCCTCTCCCGGAGGAATGCTGAGGGCGAGACCGATCATCACGAAGGGTCCTCCTCAGATGTAGAGGGAGAGCCCCATCAACAAGTGAATCGTCCCCAACGCCACGGTGAGCAAGCCCATCCATCGATGTGTCTTGAGGGGGAGACGGCGCAGCAGCCTGCTCCGCCGCCGTCCCAGGCCGATCACGGCGGTGATGAGCAGCGTGGCATAGGTGGCGAACCCCATCAGCGCGAGGAGAGGGAAAGGCCCAAGGTATACTGCATTTGCTAGGTCTCGGAAGATCTCCACGGGTCCTCCTCAATCAAGCGAGATCTCTACCGTCGAACGTCGGGTGTGTCCCGCCCGCAGATCCGTGCGTGAAGCGTGGTACGCCAAGATGACAATGACCTCCGTTCCGGGTTCGAGCACGGCATCCTGGTCGTCTCCGGAGTCCAACAGCAGGGAGAACTCCAGAACGGTCCCGGTTTCTGTCAGCGAGCCGGCGGACTGAACGATGTTCTCCTCCTCGTCCTGACGGTGCGATGTCTGCGAGCTGCCGTAGTGATCCTCGATCTGCAGCTCACCATCCACGAGGGCGGCGATGATGATGTTGGCACCGAGCATGCGTCGCTGGGGAGCAAAGCCGGCGGAGAGCCAACCGGTTCCTGGGGAGACGAGCCCGACGTGCAGGACCGTTTCATCGTTCGACCAGTAGAGCGTCATGCCGGTTTGAGGATCCTCCAGGACGTGGGCGTACTCCTCTTCCTCGATCACGCCGTCGATTCGTGGAGCCCAACGGATGTCGACGAATGTGTCGGTGGGGGTGAGGACGACGACCTCATCGGCTTCCAGCGTGGGGAGAGCGAGTCTCCACGCAGGATCATCCGGCGGGGCATCGTATCGACCGTTCTCGTTGAGGTCGACGAACAGGTCGACGCGATAGGCGTCCTCTGAGCGCAGGGAATCAAGCGAAACCTCCCACGGCGCTTCGGAGATCTCGGGGACGCTCCACCGGCCGATCTCGACCTGGCTTGGCTCGTGGACCAGACGCAGGAACAATGGCTTGCCCACATAGTCATCCATGCCGGTGACCCGCAGCGTAACCGGGATCTCTTCGGCCACCGACACCGCGCCGGCCATCAGGAGCAGCGTGATCAGGACAGAGATGAGGCTTCGTTGTGTGGTTCTCATACAGTCCCTCCTTCTTGGAATCCTGTAGTGTAGGGTACACCCACCGAGCATAGAGCCGGTGCATGAACGAGTCAACGAAGGGACGTGAAGCGATGGTGAACGATGGCGAAGGACGGCCCGCGATGAACCGAGGCCTGGAAGGGAAGACCGCGTGGGTTGGAGGCGCCAGCCGAGGCCTCGGCCGGGCGATCTGTGAGCGTCTGGCGGCAGAGCGCGTTCACCTGGTGATGGTGGCACGAACCGAGGATGCTTTGATCCGGCAAGCCGGACGGCTTCGCGATCAGCATGGCGTGCAGGTCCTTCCCCTTGCCGGGGATCTATCGACCGAGAAGGACGTGCAGCGGCTGCTGCGCAAGACCCTCCAGGAGACGGACGGTGTGGACATCCTCGTGCACAACACCGGAGGGCCACCGCCGGGGCGATTCATGGATCACGGCGACGACGCCTGGAACCAAGCGTACGAAGGACTCCTGCTCTCCACGATCCGTCTCTGTCGCGGCCTGTTGCCGCGGATGCAGCAACGCGGCTGGGGGAGGATCCTGATCAACACGTCATTCGCCGTGCGGGAGCCCGAACCGAACCTCATCCTCTCCAACGTGTTCCGCACCGGGGTGGTGGCGCTGGCCAAGACCTTGGCGCGGGAGGTGGCGGCGGAGGGGATCACCGTGAACTGCCTCTGCCCGGGGCCGTTCGACACCGAACGGCTGCGCGCGCTGTTCGCGGCGCAGGCCGGAGACACGCATCGAGAAGTGGCCGACGTGCGCGCCGAGTGGGAATCCCGTGTGCCCCAAGGACGACTTCTGCAGCCGGAGGAACTGGGAGATCTGGTGGCGTTCTTGGCGTCGGAAAGCGCTCGTGGGATCACCGGCACGACGATCCCCGTCGACGGCGGGCTGTTGCACGGGCTGTTCTAGAGCGATCCGTGGGATAAGGTTAGACCATGCACTCGACGGAAGCGTCCTTCTCCTGGCTGGATGATCTCAACCCGCAACAACGGGCGGTGGTGACGCACGGAGACGGCCCATTGTTGGTGGTCGCGGGTGCGGGCACGGGCAAGACCAAGACCTTGGCGTATCGGGTGGCGTATCTGATCGCCCAAGGGATGGAGCCCGATCGCATTCTGTTGATGACGTTCACCCGACGTGCAGCGCAGGAGATGCTGCGGCGTGCGGCGGGTGTGATGGCCCGCGGGAACGCGGTCACAGGACGCGTCTGGGGGGGAACGTTCCACGCCACCGCCAACCGCTTGCTTCGTACCTACCATGCATCCGCCGGGCTGCGGGACGATTTCACGGTGATGGACCAAGGGGATGCAGAGGACCTGCTCAACCTGATTCGTCACGATCTCGGGTTACACAAGAAGGAGAAGCGGTTTCCCCGCAAGCACACGTGTCTATCCATCTATTCCCGTTGTGTGAACGCCTCAGAGGACCTGGATACCGTTCTCCAGACCGAATACCCGTGGTGCAAGGAGTGGGGGCCGCAGCTTCGGGAGCTTTTCCGGCTGTATGTCGCCCGCAAGCAGGAACGTAACGTGTTGGACTACGATGATCTGCTACTGTACTGGGTTCACCTCGTCAGCGATCCGGCGGTGGCGGGAGAGCTCAGCCGGAAGTTCGACTACCTCCTGGTGGACGAGTACCAGGACACCAATAAGCTCCAAGCGAAGATTCTCGGCGGAATGTGCACCGAGCATGCCAACATCATGGTGGTGGGAGACGATGCCCAGAGCATTTACCGATTCCGCGGGGCGACGGTGCGCAACATGCTCGACTTCCCGAAGCAGTTCGGCGGGGCGACGGTGATGACCCTGGAGCAGAACTATCGCTCGGTCACGCCGATCTTGGACACGGCGAACCGAGTCATCGCACAGGCAGACGAGCGGTACACCAAGGACCTGTGGTCCGAGCGTCTCTCCCGGCAACGGCCGAAGCTTGTGACGTGCAAAGACGAAGCACAGCAGGATGAGTTTGTGGTGGAGCGCGTGCTTGAGCACCATGAAGAAGGCATTCCCTTGAGAAGACAAGCCGTGCTGTTCCGAGCTGCCTACCTGTCGACGTCACTCGAACTTGAGCTGACACGTCGCAACATCCCGTACCATAAGTACGGAGGGATGAAATTCCTGGAAGCAGCCCACGTCAAGGATCTGGTGGCGATCCTCAGAATTCTGGAGAACCCGCTCGACGAGATGGCGTGGTTTCGTGTTCTGCAGCTCATGGATGGGATTGGGCCCACCAACGCCGCACGGGTACTGGAACACGTGATCGAGCACGGCGGAGATCCTCGCGCTGTCCGAACGTTTAAAGCCCCTCCCGCGGCCCGGAACGAGATGGAGGCGCTGGCACATGTGATCGAAGAACTGGCGCCGATGGGGCCCCGCGAGCCGGCCGTTCAGATCGAACGGATCCGCGGGTTCTACGACACACTGCTCAAGAAGACGTACGAGAACCCCGAGTCCCGTGCCAGAGATCTGATCAGCCTGGAGCAGATCGCCTCCGGGTACTCGTCTCGGCGCAAGTTCCTGGTGGACCTTCAGCTTGATCCGCCAACCTCCACGTCGGATCTGGCCGGACCGCCGGCCAAGGACGAGGATTACCTCATCCTGTCGACCATCCACTCCGCCAAGGGAGGCGAATGGGACGTGGTGTACCTCATTCACGCCACCGACGGGTTTCTGCCGTCGGACCTCTCCACGGGGTCGAAGGAGGAGCTGGAGGAGGAGCGCAGGCTCGCGTACGTGGCGATCACGCGTGCCCGCGACTTCTTGTACATCAGTCGGCCGCTGCGCTATTACCACCGCTGGTACGGACAGAGCGACGGCCATGCCTACATGCAGCTTTGCAGGTTCCTCTCCGGCGCGGTGCTTCCCACGATGGAGACGGTCAACCTGACCCATCCACACGTTCGACGGGAGGAGTTGGAGTCGTTCCAAGAACCGGCGGCGGACATCTCGGAGCGGATTCGCCAGATGTGGGACGAGGGGGAGATCGCAGGATAGGAGGCAAGAGGGCGCACCGCGCGTAGATGGACGGGCGAGTCCCTTCTATCCTCAGGCAGGAAAGGAGGAGTTGGGGATGTTGCGATAACGGCTGCAGGACGAGGATGGCCGGACCGACAGGTCGACGCAGCTTCGCACAATGCCTTCTACGAAGGAGACCCCATGGCTTCTCTAGTGTTTCACCACGTTTCATACTCCTACCCCGGATCACCCGCCCAGATCTTCGAGGGCGTCGAATGGGGCGTTTCCGAGGGATGGGTCGGCGTCATCGGCGCCAACGGCGCCGGGAAGACGACACTTCTTCAACTGGCCGTCGGACGCCTCTCTCCAACGGTGGGAACGGTTCACGGACCGGACGACCCGGAGGACAGGTTGTACTGCCCGCAGCGAACGGATGAACCGATGCCGGAACTGGCGGAGCTACTGCAGGCACAGGATGGCGATGCCTACACGATCCGAGGCAAGCTTGAGATCGAGGATGATTTCCTCGAGCGTTGGGACACGCTGAGCCATGGCGAGAGGAAACGGGCACAGATCGCGGCCTGTCTCTGGATGAGGCCCCAGCTTCTTGCCGTGGATGAACCGACCAACCACCTCGATGCGGAGGCCAAGGGGATGGTTCAGACCGCTCTCCGATCCTACTCTGGCATTGGGCTGTTGGTGAGCCACGATCGCGATCTGCTGGACGCGTTGTGCTCCCATTCGCTCTTCCTTGACCCTCCGCGCGTGGAGCTGCGCGCCGGCGGGTACACGACGGGACAGACAGAGAGGGAGCGCGAGGCCAAGGCCCTCCTAGAGCAGAAGAGGATGGCCGTGCAGGATCGTCGCCGGCTGGAGCGGGAGATGGCGGAGAGAAGAACCCGCCAGAGACGCGCCGACACGTCGCGGAGCAAGCGAGGCATCGCCCGTAAGGACCATGATGCCAAGGAGAAGATCGACCGGGGTCGTGTCACCGACGGCGGTGCAGGCAAGTCACTTCGGCAGTTGGAGGGAAGGATCCGTCATGCCGCAGAGCGGGAGGCGTCCTGGGTCGTAGCTCGACGGCGCAAGACGGGCATCTCCCTGTCCGGGGAGACCTCTCAACGAAACAACCTGTTCCAGATGGACGCCTGCCGCCTTTCTCTGGGAGAGGAACGCGCGCTCGAGGTGCCGGACCTGTGGATGAGGCCGGCCGATCGAGTGGCGTTGATCGGCCCCAACGGCGCGGGAAAGACCACGCTGCTGGAACACATCCTCTCGGCAACCGACCTGCCCGAGGAGGAGAGGCTGGTGATCCCGCAGGAGATCGACGCCGATGCCTCGGCGCGCGTGCTCAAGGAGGCGCAGGAGATGAGTCCGCAGACACTCGGCGCCGCCATGACGTGGGTGAGTCAACTGGGATCCGACCCAGAACAGCTTCTCTCCAGCCGCCTTCCCAGCCCGGGCGAGGTACGCAAGCTTCTGCTGGCGATCCACCTCGCCGAAGAGCCCTGTCTGATCGTCATGGATGAACCCACCAATCACATGGACATCCCGTCCATCGAGGCGTTGGAGGCTGCGTTGACAGAGTACAGGGGCGGACTGCTCCTGGTGAGTCACGACCTTCGATTCCTGAGGAGGCTGACCACGACGACCTGGAGCGTTGGTGCGGATGACCCAGCGGCGACGACGATGAGGCTGACGGTTACACTGCAACCGCCGCGATGAGCCCGGGAAGGAGACGATCCTCTCAGGAGGTACTGATCCCTCCGGCGAAGAGAGGAGAAAAAGGAGAACGACGATGAGCGTGCGTGAGATTCGCCTGCCTGAGGATCTGCAACCGCTGGGAGAGATGTTGGTCAAGACGTTCCAGTACCCGGAGAACCCGGAATGGGGCGTACAGGACGACGAGGCGGACGAGGTGCGGCACCAGATCCGGCTGCTTCGGCGACTGTGGTTTCTCGTACGCGGGATTCAGCTGCTCTCCAAGCCGATGCGTGACATGGTGCGTGGCTTCGTCTGGGAGGAGGAGGGGCGACTGGGGGCGGGTGTCCTGTACAACCGCATCGGAGTCACCGATCGATGGAGTATCGGAACGGTCGGCGTGCTGCCGGAGTTCCGGCGTCGAGGACTGGCGCGCGAGCTGGTGCAGAGAGCGTTGGAGGACATCCGCCGTCGCGGAGGCACCCATGCGTCACTGGCGGTCATCGACAAGAACGTTCCCCCTACTCCTTGTACACCCACTTGGGGTTCTCCCAGTACAACAGCGTGATCGAGTACACACGCTCATCCCCGGAGTCACCGGATGGTCGAGTTCTGCCCGAGGGCATGGTGGAGCTGAAGTGGAAGAAATCCGACTGGCGGCCACGCTACGAGCTGGCACGGCGCATCACACCCGAGGAGATCCAGACCCTCAGTCCGATCGAGGAAGGCCAGTTTCGGGTGCCGGTTCCGGCACGGATCCTGGATCCCCTCCTCGATGCGTTCCGACGTTCACGTCAGGGCCGAGCACAGATCACGTGTCAAGGGGTCGTTGTAGGACAGATGGCGTACGACACGCCGGGAACCGGCAAGGGCGTCTCCTCCATCCAAGCCCGATTGGATCCGGGCCATCCGGAGGCCGCGGAGTACATGCTCTGCAAGATGATGCGGGCCGTGGTCTCCATCAACCCCGCATTGAGGGTGCAGTTCAGCGTTCCGTCGTGGATGCATCCGCTTGTGAACGCGGCGGAGACGCTGGGTTTCACGCGGCGGCTGACGTATCACATGTTGGTCCTGCCGCTACGTTGAGATGAACGATCGAGGAGATCGAGCGAGGCTGGGGAGACAGATCCTGTTCAGCACGGCGAGGCTTTGCGTGCGGCCGGCTGAGCCGGGGGATGCGGCCTTCATCCACCGCCTGTGGACCTGTCCGGAGGTGATGAAGTTCGTGGGGTACCCCCAAGGCCTTCCCTGCGAGGTGGCGGAGGTTCATCAGCAGATCGAGCGCACGCAGGGACAAGCCTTCGGGGGGCTTCTGATTGTCGAGCGGCAGCGGGACGGCCTACCCATCGGGCAAGCCCATCTCTCCGTACTGGACGAAGACGGGATCTGCGAACCGGACGTGAAACTGGATCCGGTCGTGTGGAGTAACGGCTATGGAAAGGAACTGTGGGTCGCGTTGGTGTCGTATGCCTTTGCGCACTCAGACGCAGCGGCGGTGCAGGGCACCCCGAACCGAGAGAACGCGGCCTCGATTCGGATGCAGTGTGCCGCCGGCCTGCAACAAGTCGGCGAGGGGGTGTTCACGAACCCCATCCGCGGCCGTTCGGAGGGGGTGTCCGTACCGTACCTTCGCCTGGTGATCCGACGGGATCAATGGGGCGAGATCAGGGCAACGGAGGTGCGACCTGAACGGAGGGGGTGTTGACCGAGATGGATCCGGTGCGAGAGGTGTGGGAGAAGAACGCCCGATGGTGGTCGGACCGCACGGGTGAGGGCAATGACTTCCACCTCACCTTGGTGGCCCCGGCGGTTGAGGCGCTGTTGGCCCTTCGCCCAGGGGAGAAGGTGTTGGAGGTTGCCTGTGGAAACGGAGCGTTCTCTCGTCGGATGGCGCAGTTGGGGGCCACCGTGACCGCGTTCGATTTCTCCTCATCGTTCATCGCGTGCGCGAAGGAAAGGAACTGCGATGGGAGCGAGAGGGTGGAGTATCGCGTACTGGATGCGACCCGTACCGATGATCTGGAGACGTTGGGGGACGCGTGCTTTGACGCCGCGGTGTCGAACATGGCGCTCATGGATATGGCTGACATTGATCCGTTGGCGGAGGCCCTGCCGCGCCTCCTCCGTCCCGGAGGACGCTTCGTGGCGGCCACGGCGCATCCCTGCTTCAATCATGAGTCAGCACGACTGTCCTTGGAGCAGGAGCCAGGGAATGACGGCCTGACGGTCGTGCCCTCGGTGCGCGTCACGCGCTATCTCACCCGTTCTCATCCCCAGGCATCGGCATCCGAGGACAACCTGTGCCGCACATCTACTTCCATCGGGCGTTACAGGATCTACTGGGTCCGTTTCTCCGCCATGGCTTGGTGTTGACCGCCCTACAGGAGAAGGCGTTCAACGATGCATCCCAGGCGGCGACGCCCTTGAGTTGGGATCGCTTCCCCGAGTGTCCCCCAGTGTTGGTGGTTCGCTTCGATCGGCCGGGATCGGAGGCGTCAGCCTAGGGAACGTCTCCTGGGGTGGCCAGGATTTGCTCCAGTGCTTCCACGAAACGCGCGTTCTGCTCGGCTGTTCCCAGCGAGACGCGCAGAAACTCGGGAAGATCGTACCCCGCGCACGGGCGGACGATGATCCCTTGACGGAGAAGAGACTGCTGCACGTCGGTCGCTTGAGAACCGATGTGGACGAGCACGAAGTTGGTGTGCGATTCGGCGTACTCTAGGCCCAAGCGATCCAAGGCGCGGTACAGAGCCTGGCGTGCGTCTCGGTTCTCGGCGACTGAACGACGAACGAACGCCTGATCCTGTAGGGCCGCCATGCCCGCTGCTTGCGCCAGGATGTTGACGTTGAACGGAGGCTTGATCTTCATCAAGGTGGCCACGATCTCTGCGGGAGCGAACCCATAGCCGATGCGAATACCGGCTAACCCATAGACCTTGGAGAACGTCCGCAGCACGACGACATTGGGTCTCCCGTCGCGGACGTAACGAAGGCTGTCTGGAAACTGGGGACAGTCGGCCATCTCCGCATACGCCTCGTCCAGGATCACCAGTACCCGTTCCGGGATGGCGGAGAGAAACGACTCCAGGGCGGGGGCTTCAACCACGGTGCCTGTCGGGTTGTTCGGGTTGCAGACGTACACCAGTTTCGTTCTCGCCGTAACCGCGGCCGCCATCGCGTTCAGATCCAATCCGAGACTGCTTGTCAAGGGCGTCTTCACCATGCGAGCACGCATCGCGGCGGTGTAGATATCGTACATAGGGAAGGAGGAGCGGCTGGTGACCACCTCATCGCCGTCCTCCAGATACGCCATGGACAGCTCGAGGATCAAGTCATCCGCTCCGTTCCCGATGGCCACTTCAGAGAGCGTGACGCCGAAATGGTCTGCAAGAGCAGAGCGTATCATATAGCCGGAACCATCGGGATAGAGGTGGAGACGGGACATCGCCTGCTCCATCGCGGTGAGCGCCAGCGGAGACACGCCCAACGGGTTCTCGTTGGACGCCAGCTTGATGACGTCTTCCAGGCCGTACTCGCGTCGAACGTCCTCGATCGGCTTTCCGGGAATGTACGGTCTGATGGCGTCCAGCCCGCGTTGCGGCCGAATGCGGTCGATCATGGGTTCACTACCTCCTTGGCGGTGGGTGACGCAAGGGTGGGGATGATGCGGGCATCGCCGATGACATACCCGGACGTCAGCAGGAAGACGGGGTTGAGATCCATCTCTTCGATGCCCGAAACCCGAGAGGGGAGAAGAGATACTTCGGAGACCAGCTTCGCCAGGGCTTCGACGTCTCGACGCGATCGGCCTCTCGTGCCGCGTAGGACGCTCGCTCCCTTCAGCTCGTCGATCATGCGCTCCGCCTCCTCAGGGGAGATCGGAGCCACGCGTAGCGAGACGTCCTCCAGAAGCTCCGTGTAGATCCCCCCAACTCCGACAGCGATGACAGGGCCGAACTGAGGGTCGTACGAAAGGCCGATCAGCGCCTCCACGGGATTCGCGATCATGGGGGTGACGAGGACGCCCCGGAACCGGTCCTGGGGAACAAGAGACTGCATGCGATCAAACGCCGCAGCAACGGCGACCTCTGTCGAGAGTGCGAGGGCGACGCCACCTACGTCGGACTTGTGCAATACGGCGGGCGAAACGAGCTTGACGGCCACGGGACAACCGAAGTGCTGAAACGCGCTCACGGCCTCTGTGACCGAGGTCGCCAACTGGCGCTCGATCGTGGAACACCCCATCGACTCCAGCCAATCCATGGCCTCAGGTTCAGTCGGTGGCCGGGTCCAGGGCAAAGGATGGGGCGGAGCGTGGGACGGATCGCGCGAGGTTGGGGGCGTGACGTGGGTTCGAGGGCGGTGCGCAATCTCCGCGTACCGGGCCATCGAGGCCAGTACACGAACAGCGCGCTCGCCGGTAGAGAAGCTGGGAACCCCTCCGGAGGAGAGCACCGGGAGCGCCGCCCGGGCAGGCCTTCCCGCCATAAAACAGGCGACCACCGGTTTGTCGGAGCGGTCGGCGGCAGCGACGACGCCGCGTGCCAACGGGGCGGAGTCCAGATAGGGCGTGTTGACGTTCAACGCCAGCACGGCGTCATACTCCGTCAGGGCGGCGATCAGGGTCTCTCGATACTCGTCCTCCGTTCCTTGGACGGTCAGATCGAAGGGGTTCGCAAGCGAACACACCGAGGACAAGGATTCCTTCAGCGCCTGTTGCAGCGGTGCCCGGGGTGGGGCGACGTCCAGTCCTGCCGCCTCGGCCGCGTCGGCGGCCAACACGGCCGGGCCGCCGGAGTTGGTGACGATGGCCAGACGGCGGCCGCGGGGAGCGGGGAGGTGCACGAAACCACGACACAGATCGAACATCTCCTCGACTCCGGAGACACGAAGGGCGCCACACTGACGCAGGGCCGCCTCGTAGACGGCATCCTTCCCAGCGAGGGACCCGGTGTGGGAGCGTGTTGCGCGGACGCCCGACGTTGAGCGGCCTGCCTTGATGACGATCAACGGCTTGACCGCGCATAGACGCGCGGCGGCATCGAGGAACCGCCGGCCGTCGGAGACGGCTTCCACGTACATCGCCACGACGCGTGTCTCCTCATCGTCACGGAGAACCTCAAGGAAGTCGCTCTCCCCTAAGTCGGCGGCGTTCCCGTAGCTGACGAACTTGGAGAATCCCAGGCCCTGCTCCTCGGCCCATGACAGGACGGCTCCTCCCAGCGCGCCGCTCTGAGAGAGAAAGGCCACATCCCCTGTTGGCGGACGTGTCTCCAGCGTGGGGTACAGATGATGCTTGGTGTTGACGAGGCCGGCACAGTTCGGTCCGACCCAGCGGATGCCGTGTCGACGCGCTGTCTCCACGACGTGCCGTTCCTCCTGCACGTGACCGATCTCAGAGAAGCCGGCGGTGATGATCACTGCGGCACGCACCCCGGCTGAGCCGGCATCGTCCAGGACGTCGGCGACGGTGGCTGCCGGGCTGGCGATGACGGCCAGATCGGCGCAGATCCCCTGCTCGGCCAGCGCGCGGAACGAGCCCGCCGAGGGCAGACCATGAATCCCTTGTGCGTGGGGGTTCACGGTGGCTATGCGATCGAATCCGCCTTCGAGCAGTTGCTCGACCAGCACCCGCCCGATCTTCCCCTCGGAGACTGATCCCACCACGACGACCTGTTGGGGGCGAAAGAGCGCATCAACCCAGGTCATGCCGAGTCGCCCCTCTCCCTTCCCGCACGAAAGGCGGTGAGGTTGCGTTGCGCCGCCTGGGGCCAGCGGGCTGCGAGGGCGGCCTCCATCTTCTCTGTGGGAAGAAGCGTTGAAAGCCAAGGAGAGGAGAACAACGCGCCGAGAAGCACGATGTTCCCGGGAAGCGTGCGACCGTCCACGGTGAGGAGTTCGGCCGGACGAAGCACGATCCATCGTTCTTCCTCGTCTGCACACCCGTTTCGTACGTCATCCAGCGAAGGATACTCTTGCTCCCCCAGCAGAACGCGGGTCGGCTCCCACACGTGGTCGTACAGAACGACATCTCCACCTGGACGGACGAAAGGTACGGCCTTGAGGAGTTCCGCCCTCTCCATGGAGGCGACGATGTGCGCCGCGTGCTGTCCGATCCTCGCCCCGGCCACGCGGTGCCCCAATCGGATCTCGGTCTTGACGAAGCCGCCGCGTTGTGCCATTCCCTTGCTGGGAACAACGCTCACGGATACGCCTGCCTCCAACGCGGCCTTGGCCAGCAGATCCCCCAGGGTCACCACGCCCTGTCCACCGACGCCGACGATGAGGATGTCGCAAGACGTCATGTCGTCTCCTTTTCCGCGGCCGTCTCCATGGCCGCATCGTGCGTCAGCGCGCCCGTGGGACAGAAGCGGACGCACAGCCCACACCCCGTACATAGGGTCGAGTCGAGGGAGATTGTCGGCGTCCCTTGCGGACCCGACGGTTCGATGCCCAACGCCGGACATCCGGTGTTGCGCAGACAGCGCTTACACAGCACGCACTTCTCCGAATCCAGGAGCGTGCGACCGATCACCACCCCGCGGCGCTGAGACTGAATCGCGCACTCCCGCTGAGCCAGGACGACCTTCACCCCAGGATCTCCCAGCCCTTGAGCGATCGCTCGAGTTGTGGCCGGCAGGTCGAATGGATCCACGACGTCCAGGCGGTCCGGTCCGAGCGCGCGAAGGATCGCCTCCAGATCCACTTGACGATCCTTCCCTTGAAACGCTTCATCTGTCCCGGCATTGACCTGCATCCCCGTCATGCTCGTCCAACCGTTGTCCATCACGATGAGCGTCAGCGGAACACGGTGCTGCACGGCGTTGATCAGACCGGGGATGCCTCCGTGGAGAAAGGTCGAGTCTCCAATCGTTGCGATGACCGGCGTCGGCACGCCGGCATGGACGTACCCTTGGGCCAAGCTGATGCTCGATCCCATCGAGACCTCATTCCAGAGCAGATCGAACGGAGGGTTCATCCCCAGGATCGTGCAGCCGATGTCGCCGGTCACCATGACATGGTCCTTGGAGAATCCCGCCTGTCGAATGGCCTCCTCGATGGCGAGATACGTGCCGCGGTGCGGGCAGCCTGCGCAGACGGTGATCGTTCGGTCCGGGCCACGGAGTCTGTGGGAGTCCGGCGAGGACGACTCATGGCTGGGCTCGACACCGCACGCGGCAAGGCCTCTCATGACGTCGATAAGCCCGACCTCGCCCACGCGCGACAGAGGTCCCTCCATCTTTCCGAAGATCTCTCCGCGGAAGCCCACCTGCTGTGCTAGCACACGAAGCGCGCGCTCCGCGTGCGGCTCCAATTCCTCTACCACCAGAACACGGGAGCAGTGCGCGAGCAGCTGCCGGGCCTGGACCTCCGGGAAGGGAATGGTCGTCCTTGACCACAGCACCGAGACCTCGGGATCTCCTACCGCAGACAGTGCTTCCGGGAGGTAGGCGGACGCCGCCCCGACCGAGAGAACGCCGAGACCTCCCGAAGTGGATGTCAAGGCAAGGCTGTTGAGGGCGAGTTCTTGCACCACGTCCGAGGCGTGCCGTAATCGCTGGATGGCGGCACGATGCTGGTCAAGGCAGATCTTGGCACCGGCTTTGGTGTAACGGGCGATATCGCGTTCCAGGAGGGGTTCTCTCTCGACAGGAGGCAGCGGGGCGCTCACGTCGACGGGGGCGTATCCCAGCGCCACCGCCGTGGTCGAGCGCAGGAACACGGGGGCACCCGTCCTTTCCGAGAGCGCGAAGGCGGCTTGTGTGAGATCATACGCCTCTTGGGGAGAGGAGGGCTCCAGCATCGGAAGATCCGACATCTGGGCAAACCCTCGCGAGTCCTGCTCGGGCATCCCGGCGCTCACCCCGGGGTCGTCCGCGACGTAGATCACGAGCCCACCGTTCGTTCCCGAATAGGCGATGGAGATGATGGCGTCGAAGGCGACGTTCACGCCGGACATCTTCATCGTGCACAGGGAACGGTGTCCTGCCCACGCGGCTCCCGAGGCGATCTCAAACGCCACCTTCTCGTTGGTGGACCACTCGATGTGTCGGTCAGGCAGGTCAAGGGTGAGCAGATGGGCGATGCAGCCGGTGGAGGGGGTTCCTGGATACCCGGTGGCGACGCGGATCCCGGCGCGGAGGGCACCGAGCGCCACCGCCTGGTTTCCGGTGAGGATCTGCTGTTTCAACGGAGGTCTCCTTGCTTGGAAGGCTCTTCTTCGTGGAGGGTTCGCTGTGCCACGATCACGCCCTGGTCTCTCGGTCGGGGGAGTCCGCGGGGTCCTCTGCGGGACGATCCCGCGATGCGCCGTGTTGATCCAATACCCGAAGCACACGCTCTGGGGTCAAGGGCAGCTCGAACACGCGGACCCCGAGCGCATCGGCCACCGCGTTGGCTACTGCGGGAGCGGCGGGGGTGAGGGCCGGCTCTCCGATCCCCTTGGCGCCGAACGGCCCTACGCCGGTTCCGGACTCCAGGATGATGACCCGCGTACTGGGGAAATCGAGCGTCGTGGGGATCAAGTACTGGGCGAGCGAAGGGGTCTCGATGTGTCCCTTCTGCAGTCGGAACTCCTCCAACAGAGCATATCCCAGGCCTTGATGGCTGCCGCCGGCGATCTGGCCGTGGACTGCCGAGCGGTTGATCGCACGGCCGACGTCGTGACAGGCTGCGCTCTTCAGAAGCTCCACTTGCCCGGTCTCCAGGTCAACGCTGACCTCGACCGCCTGCGCGCCAAAGGTGAAGTCCGGCCAGATCTCTCCCTGCCCCGTCTCCGGATCGAGCCCCTCGCGGAACGGGGCGTTGAACTGGGATAGCTCCGACAGCGAAATCCCTTGGGCAGCGCCTGCTTGGACAAGGTGAGCCAGCGACACCGCACGGAGATCACCAGCGGAGAACGTCGTCCTCCATACCTCGGGACGAACCCCTTTCACGTCTTGGACTACGTAGGCGAAGCCGTCGGCGAGATCCACCTCTTCCGGGGCGCAGCCCAGCTGTTCCGTCGCCAGATCCACCAAGCGGCGGCGAACGGCTTGGGCGGCGAGAGAGACGGCGTTTCCCGACATGTAGAGCTGTCGCGTTGCGGTGGAGGTACCCGCCAAGGGCGTCACCGCGGAGTCGGTGGCGTAGATCGTGACCTGGTGGAGCGGAACTCCGAGAATCTCTGCGACGATCTGGCACAAGGAGTTGGACTGACCGGCGCCGATGTCGGGGACGCCGCAGCGGACGACGGCGGTGCCATCTTGCTCCATCCCGACCCAAGCGCGGGAGGTATCGTGGAACCACATGATGCGACCGTAGGATTGGAAGGTGGATGCCAGACCACGTCCAACTCTCCGCGTGGGAGACTCCTGTGTCCGATCGCCCAACGCATGCAGGGCTCGGGTCGCGCACTCCTCCGACCAGACGGCCGATTTCACGATCTGCCCGGTCCCGGTGCTGTCGCCTGTCTTGAGGTAGTTGACCCGGCGAATCTCCAGGGGGTCAAGGCCGAGCGCCTGGGCGATCTCATCCATCTGCTGCTCATAGGCGACCGCGGCCTGTGGGCCGCCGAATCCGCGGAACGCGCTGGTGAACGGTTGGTTGGTGGCCACCGCCATGCTGTCCACGTGAAGGTGATCGATGCGATACGGGCCGGCAGCCATCCCGGTGGCGTACAGGAGAACGTACGGCGTAAGGTACGGATACGCTCCGGAGTCAGCGACCATGGTGATCCGACTGGCAGTGATGCGGCCGTCGCGCTTGACCCCGGTGCGATGGGTGATGGTGAACGGATGCCGCTTGGATGTTGCCGCGAACGCCTCCTCTCGCGTGTAGACCAGCTTCACTGGGCGGCCGGTGGCCCGAGCGAGGAAGGCGAGGAAGATCTCCACGGTCACGTCTTCCTTGCTGCCGAACCCCCCGCCCACCATGGTGCCGCGGACGCGGATTCGATTCTGGGGAACGCCCAACGCACGGGCCACGGTGCGGAAGTGCTCAACGACCTGTGTGCAGACGCGGAGGTTGATCACCCCCTGCTCGTCGATCCAGGCGACGCCGGCGTCGGGCTCCATGTAGGCATGTTCGACGAAGGGCACTCGAAACGTGTTCTCTACGATGACATCAGCCTCGGCCATGCCCGCCTCGAGATCCCCTTTACGGATCTTGTAGCGAGCCACCACGTTGTCCGGCGCGAACAGGGTAGGAGCTCCCGGCTGCAGGGCCTCCTCCGGCGTGAAGACGCCGGGAGTCAGCTCGTACTCCACATCGATCCTCTCCAAGGCGGCTTCGGCCAACTCCAAGGTTTCGGCGGCGACCAACGCCATCGGCTCTCCTACGTAGCGGACGTGCGATTGCGCCAGGACCGGCGCGTCAGATCCGGAGCGGGCTTCGCGTCCGGTCTGGCCTGGGAGGTCCGTATTGAGTTTCGCCCCCTGCACGTCCTGTCCGGTCATCACGCACACCACACCGGGCAGAGCGCGTGCGCGCGACACATCGAGCTTCACGATGCGGGCACTGGGGACCGTGTTGCGAAACACCTTGGCGTGAAGCATATGCGGCATGGAGTAGTCCGCCGCATACGCGGTGGCGCCGACCGACTTCGCCAGGGCATCGACTCGTCGCAGTGGCTTGCCCACCTGCTTGAGCGGCGGAAGATCGTGTTCCGGGAGCGGCTTGGGCTGGACAGGCTCCCTCATGGGGTCCCTCCTTGGGGTGACGTCGGGGCGGAGGAGTCGGAATCCGCCTGCTCCCGTAAGCGCTTGGCCGCCATGCGAACGGCGCCCACGATCTGACCGTACCCCGTGCAGCGGCAGAGATGTCCGGACAAGGCCTCCCGGATCTCCTCTTCCGACGGATCGGGGTTGCGCCGGAGCAACGCGGCCGTGGAGATCACCATCCCTGAGGTGCAGAATCCGCACTGCACCGCTCCGACATCCGCGAACGCCTCTTGGATGATGTGGGGGTGATCCAGACTCCCCAATCCTCGATTGGTGAGAATCTGCGAATCGTCCGCCTGCCATGCCAACACGAGACAGCTGTTGACAGGTGTGCCATTGAGCAGAACGGCGCACGCGCCACAGTCTCCCTGCTCGCACCCGCTCTTGACGTCGGTGTAGCCCAGATCCCGGAGGACGGTGAGCAAAGTCCAGTGCGGCTCGGATGCGATGACGTGACTTCGTCCGTTGACCTGCAGGCGAATCGTCCTAGGCGGCATCTTGTCTCCCTCCTTCCTCCTGTTGCAGCGAGGCCAGACATCGACTTGTCAAGACGCCGACCTGTCGTCGGCGATACGTCGCCGAACCTCTCACGTCATCGATCGGCCGTACGGCCTCCATCGCTCGTTCTACCGCCTGCTCCGTTGCGCTGGGGGAGAGCCGAGCGTGGTGGAGAATCTGCTCCGCATCCATCACGCGCAGCGGTGTAGGAGCGACTGCGCCCACGGCCAGGCGGACACAATCTTCCTCGACGACGTGGAGAGCGGCGACGCTGACCACGCTTATGGCGTCAGCTTTTCTCAGTCCTAGTTTCTCGTGCGCCCAATGCGTCCGTCCGTCGTTCCGCGGAATCCTGATCGAGGCCAACAGCTCGTCTGTTCGGCGAGCCGTCCGGCAGGGCTGCAGGAAGAACTGCGTCAGCGGCAAACGGCGGGATCCCGATGAGGAGACGAGTTCCACCTCTGCCTCCATCACGAGAAGGGGCGGGGCGGCATCAGCCGCGGGCGATCCATGGGCCAGGTTTCCACCGACCGTGGCGCGATGGCGAACCAGCGGCGATGCGAAGCTCCGGCACGCAGCAACCAACACCGGGGCGTGTGCTGCGGTCAAGGGACTGCTGAGCACGTCGGTGATCGTGGCCATGGCACCGAGAACGAGCGTGTCAGCATCCATCCGGATCTCCTGCAGGTCCGACAGGCGGGACAGATCCACCAGCACGTCGGCAGTACGACGCCGAGAGCGGAGGTCAACCAGCAAACAGGTCCCCCCGGCCACGGGCAACGCTCCCGGCGTGGCGGCGAGGATCTCCAACGCCTCTGGGAGGGTTCGCGGTTGATGAAGGGCAAACGCGGGTAGGGTCATCAGTACCTCCGGTTCTGCAATCGCGCGGGGGACGGAGCTCGGGTCTTTCGCGGCCGGTCATCGTTCTTCCCTCGGCCGTTCGAGGCGATGCAGCAAATCGATCGTTTGATCACGAGCCAGCTCCTTGCTGTAACGAGGCTCTCTCCACAGCTCTGACGATGCTTGCCATATCCGCGTTCCCGGAGGGAACGGTGGAGAATTCGGCATGACGCCGATTCTCCGAGGCTCCGCGAGCACGTACGCACGTCATTATGACTCACCGCCCTGGTCCGAAGCCCTCTGTACGGCGCGTACGATACTCGCGGTATCCGCGTTCCCGGAGGGAACGATGGAGAATCCGGCGTGACGTTGATTCTCCGAGGCTATGCAGCAAATCGAGCGTTTGATCACGAGCCAGCTCCTTGCTGTAACGAGGCTCTCTCCACAGCTCTGAC